>WGBF01000421.1 GCA_015494485.1 bacterium
ATCCCGTTCCCATAAATGCAATACGGTTCCATGCTGGTCCGCAATAACCTGAATTTCAATGTGCTTGGGGTTTTCCACATATTTTTCCAGGTATACCGTATCGTCCCCGAAGGCTTTGCGCGCTTCGTTGCGGGCGGCTTCCAGTGCCCGTTCCAATTCCTCATCGCTACGGACAATGCGCATGCCTTTGCCACCACCCCCGGCAGCGGCTTTGAGCATTACCGGATATCCGCCAATTTCCGCTACCACCTGCCGGGCCTGGGCTAAATCTTTCAGTGCCTGCCAGGTTCCCGGCACCACCGGCACGCCGGCTTCCGTCATAATCCGCCGCGATTCCGTTTTGCTGCCCATGGCTTCAATGGTTTTCGGAAGCGGACCAATGAAAATGAGCCCTGCCTCCATTACCTTTCGCGCAAAAGTGGGATTTTCCGCCAGAAACCCGTAACCGGGGTGAATAGCATCCGCACCGGCAGTTTTGGCCACCTCAATGATTCGGTCCATCTGCAAGTAACTTTCGGCGGCCGGAGGTGGGCCAATTTCGTAAGCTTCGTCTGCCATTAACACGTGGGGCGCCACCCGGTCCGCGCTGGAGTACACCGCCACGGTGACAATTCCCATTTCACGACAGGTGCGAATAATGCGTACGGCAATTTCACCCCGATTGGCAATTAAAATTTTGGATATTTTTCTGGGTTTGGTCGCATTCATACCGGTTCTCTGTGTTTTTCAGTCCATGATTTTCACCGGGCAATAAACAGCCGGTAATTATTCCATTGTAAAAATTGCTGTCGTACGCTGTCCACATCCTTCGTGCGTACCCGCTCAATGTTTCGGATGCGATTCAGGTAATCAGAAATACTTCCGCCATTAAACAGCGTAACGCCCAGTAAATAAGCCTGATTTTCCCGCGTGGCAGCCCGCCGGACCATGGATGCAATCATGGCGTTTTTGGTCCGGGTAACGGCACCTGGATCCAGCGGCTGTTGGGCAAAACGCTGAATTTCTTCCAGAATGCCGGAAACAGCGCGTTTTAAATTCTGCGGGCGGGTGCCCATGCGCACGTAAAAGAGGCCCATATCGTCCACCGACTGGAGCGAAGATCCCAGACGATAGGCCAGCCCCTGTTCTTCCCGCAGGTGAAACGCCAGTTGTCCACTGAGCAGGCTGTTGGCTACCCGGGCCGCATTCCAGTTCAGGGTATCCGCATTAAACAGATAGCCCCAATACAAAATAGCCTGTTGTTTGTTGAGATGCAGGGTATCCGTTTCTACTCCGGCGGTGGGTTTAAGGGACGGGAATGCCGGAATAGTTGCCGCGCGGGGCAAATCGCCAAATGCCTGCTGGATGAGGTTTTTTACCGCCTGGGTGGGAAGTCCGGACACAACGGAGACAATCATATTATTCCCGGAGACGTATTTTAAATGAAATCGCCGCAAATCGGCAGGCGTAATGGTCTGAATGGTTTCCACCGTTCCGGATACCGGATAGGCCAGAGGATGGCGCTTGCCAAAAACCATTTGCCGGAATCCCAGATGCGCCCGGTAACTGGCACGACGGTTTTTCATCTGTAACACCCCAAGCATTTCCCGACGCACGGCTTCCACCGTCTGGGATGAGAAATCAGGGGTACCAATTGCTGCCCGCAACAGTTGAAATGCCTGGGTAGCAAACGGGTCAATGGTTTTAAAACGAATGTAGGAATACATCGGGGTATTGTAATAATCATCAAAGGGAATGTAATCGTTGTCATGTGTTTTAACTTCTGCACCAATCGCTTTCAGTTTCTTTTTCAGGGTGGCTTCGTCATCGCTTCCCGTACCTTTGAAATACAGGCGATGCAGAAAGTCCGCAATACCTACCGTGCTGCTATCCTCCCACGCAGCCCGATTTTTAAATAAAATATGAATGCCCAATACTGGACTGTCCGTATTGCGAAAATGAACCCACAACAGGCCGTTTTTTAAGGTATCCTTTACCACCTGAGAAAAGCGGCGACCTTCCTGTTGCTGCGATTTTGGTCCTTCGGGCATTGGCAATTTTTTCCACCATTCCACCGGCTGGAAAATAGCATTGGCATTGCTCCATAAGCGATGATACTGCTGCAAAAAAGCATTTACCTGTTTCGGTGTTTGTTGAAATATCCCGGGGAGTTCTTTTAAAAAGGCATCAATACCACCAATTGCCAGTGTCTGAGAACGGAAAAAGCCGTAGTACATGATCTGGTCCCGGTCCAGGATATCGGTAATCCCCATGTAGCGCTGGATTAAATCCACCTGCTCATCACCAATTCCACGCAATGCCAGCTTTTCCAGCTCCTGAATAAAGGCCCGGCGCAGGGTAGCTGCCTTGGTGTGCAATCCGGTGCGGAATTTGAATGTTAGATGCGCAAATTCGGGGTGAAATTCATAATTCACATTCGCTTGCTGAATATCCAGCTCCGGATTTTCTTTTAACGCCTTTATTACCACGCCATCTTCTCCAAAGGCATAATCATACACAATCTTGAACGGCAGGTAATTCAAATTGGACAGTGTGGGTGCCGGAATAGCCAGGTAAATGTATTTGAACTTGCCATTGTCCACCTCCTCCACCGCCGGATAATGATGCGCAACTGAAAACGAGGCGCGAGGAACCGGGCGGGAGGTGGCACGCCCAAAGTAGGTTTCAAAAATGCCCTTTGCCATTTCCGGTTGAACATCCCCGATAACCACTGCCATCATGTTGCCGGGCTGGTAATAACGGTGGTAATACTCCACCACCTGCTCCCGTTTCATGTTTTGAATTGAAGCCACCGTTCCAATGACCGGCATTTCGTAGGGCGTACCCCGGTAGAGAAAGTGCTGAAATTTCAAATCAATTTTGTAATCCGGGCGGTCGGCATCCTTGCCTACTTCTTCCACAATAATGCCTTTTTCTTTTTCGAACTTTTCCGGTGGAAAGGTGGAGTTCATTAGCATATCGGCTAAAATTTCCACACTTTTGGGGAAATACCGGGTGTAGGATAGCGCCAGGTAATTGGTGTAATCAAAATCCGTGTGGGCATTTAAATAAATGCCCAAGCTGTCCAGTTCGTCGTACAGTTGTTTTTGGGTACGGTGGGTGGTTCCGTTGAACGTCATGTGTTCCAGCATGTGGGACACGCCATTATTTTCCGGTGTTTCGTTTCGCAACCCCGCTTTCACGATTACCACCGTTGACACCAACGGATTGGCATGATTTTCTATGACCAACAACGAAAATCCATTGGGATAGGTGTAAACATGATATGGCGGCGCTTCCCATTTAAAATTACTGGCCTGAAGCAGGGAAACACCCCCCAGAAAAACAATCAAAATACTAAGCCGTAGCCACCGCATTATGCGAACCTCCGATTATTTTTTGAATGGCCTGTACCCGCCGGGAAATAGAAGGATGGGAATGAAAGAAAAATTCTATCAGGGGGTTGGGATTGGGGTCGGTTAAATTGATTTCCGCCAATTTCTCCAGGGTGGAAATTGCTGCCTGCGGATTCGAAACCGCCCGCACCGCAAAGGCATCGGCCTGAAATTCAAACCGCCGGCTCACCCCGTTGGTTAGCGGCATTACTACCAGAGAAAATAAAAAGAGAAACAACCCCAGATAGGGGAGATATTCCAGCTGCAACATATCTGAAATCCCCGCATGGAGCAATACATACTGATACGCCAGGTGTACCAGATACAGCCCGATAAAAATGGACGCCAGATTTATGGCAATGCCCTTTAGCAGATGCCGGTGAACAAAATGCCCCACCTCATGGGCAATAACAAATTCAATTTCGTCTTCGGAAAATTTCTCCAGCAGGGTATCCCCCAGAATGATTCGCCGCGTTTTTCCCATGCCGGTAAACGCGGCATTGGCTTTGACGGTTTTGCTGCTCATATCAAACTGATACAGGCCTTCCAATTGAAAGCCGTACCGATTTAATAATTGTTGCAAGCGGTTTACCAGCGCCTGATTCTCCAGCGGTTTAAATTTGTAAAACAGAGGAAAAATGAGAACGGGCGCAATTTGTGCCAGCACCACCGTAACCAGTGCCAGTAAAATCCCCAGCCACAGCCACCACCAGTCGGGCGTTGTTTTTAACAGATAGTAGAAGGCCAACAAAATCGGCAGAGAAATTACACTGCTAACAAACAGGCCTTTTGTTTTATCCCACAGCCACTGCCAGAGTGTTTGCCGGGAAAGCCCATATTTGTGCTCCAGAATAAATTCCGAATACACCGAAAGCGGAAAGGAGACCACACTGAATATTCCGCCTACGATCAGGCTAAACAGCAAAAATTGCAATAGCGGTTGAGCAGTCCAACTCCGCACCATATTTGCAACGAACGATGCCCCGCCCCAGGCAAGCAGAAAATAAAAATAAACACCGGTGAGCCCCAGCTCCACAAAGGTGATGATATTTTTTTCGCGGTTGTAGGCTTTGGTGCGATTGCTCATTCCCCATTTTCCTGATTTTGCAGATACTGATGGAGCAACTTCAGCAATACCGCAATCTGGCCGTGCATTTTGCGGCTGAAACAACCGGGATTGGAGGCTAAACATGTTTCGTTGTAGCAGGCTTCCAGGGGTTCGCGGCAGTCCTGGCGGTAATAATAATTGGGAATTGGCTCAAACATTTCCTTAATAGCCGAAACTGTGCGTGGCGTTTCATCCATTTCACGGGATAAGTACACCACTTCATCCAGTAAAAAGGAACGCAATTCCTGCAACTGAGGAGCAGAAAAGGACTTCATCAGTTCGTCCACATCCTGCCCCAGAACAATGCGTTCCATAATTTTGGCCCGATTCAATAGACCAATTTTACGCTGCTGTTTTTTTAACATGATTCCCCCGGTATTAATCCAAATTCACCACTTTATTGATAGCTTCCCGGCTGCCCACCACCATTAAATGATCCCCTTCCCGGATGACTGTTTCTGCAGTGGGCATGGTAACCGATTCGCCTTTTTCCGTTTTAGAGCGAATCACAATCAAATTAATCCCGTATTTGGGTCGCAGGGAAAGTTCCTGAAGGGTTTTGCCCACAAAGGATTTCGGCGCCTTGAGTTCGGCTACACTCAAATTGCCTGCCAGATAAAAAATATCCTTCAACGCTGGATGCATCAGGGAATACGCCAGTCGTTCGCCAACTTCTTCCTCCGGATTGACAACCCGTTCAATGCCCACGGCTTTCAGAATTTTGGTTTCCAGCGTATTGGTGGAACGGGCAATCACCTGCTTCACCCCAATTTGTTTTAACAGTACAGAGGTTAACAGGTTGGATTTGAAGTCTTCGCCAATGCAAACCACTGCCACGTCTACCTCATCAATGCCCTGCGCCAGCAATGCCCCTTCTTCGGTGCTATCCAGTTGAACCGCAATGGAAACGTAATCCTGAATTGCCTCCACGCGTTCCATATTCCGGTCAATGGCAATCACTTCGGCACCCTTTTCAGTTAAAGACTTTGCCAGACTCTCCCCAAAGGTTCCCAGACCAATCACTGCAAACTTTCTCATCGTGCGTTTATTCCTTTATCCATAAGTTTACCTAAAATAATGGATTTCCCACATATTCACAAATGCCCATTTCATTTCAACACCCCCTCTCCTCCCTATTCCCTGTATTCCCTTTATTCCCCTTATTTCCCCTATTTCCCCAATTCCTTCTATTCCCCTTATTCAATCTCCCCCTCATCGTCGCAGTAGCACGTATCGCTCTGGAATTTGTCCCATTCGGCTTTAAACTGCGCCATTTCCTCCAGAAATTGCAGAATGGCCGTTTTCCCTTCATATTTTACTTCATCATCCCATAATACGGGTTGTGCGCTTTGCACCGGTTGGGGTGGTGTGGAAACAATCTGCACCGCCAGGCTCATTTCCGCAATGGCTTCCCGGATGTCATCATCCCGGTATCCGGGCGGTAAATAAAGCCGAATCATGGCCGTTCCCCCAGTTTTTTCTGAACAACTGTAGTATAACCCAAAATCCCCCCATTTTGCACGCCAAAGATGAAGGAAAATGAGAAAAAACGCTTCCCAATTTCCCTGCCCCTCCCCTTTATTCTTGATTTTTCTGAATTTATAAGTTATTTTATTAAATCATAATTTAGCAGGAAGCGCACATGAAACTACTTCTGGATCGGAAGCCCCAAATTGCCTCCGGCGTGTATATTGCCCCTACTGCACGGATTTACTGGGATGTTCGCATCGGCAAAGACTCCAGCATCTGGGACGGTGCGGTGTTGCGTGCCGACCACGAACCCATTGAAATTGGCGAAGGCTGCAGCATTCAGGAACATACCGTGGTGCATGTGGATGAAGACTATCCCGTAAAAATTGGCAATTTTGTTACGGTGGGACACCGGGCGGTAATCCACGGCGCTACAATTGGGGATAACTGCATCATTGGTATTGGGGCTATCATCCTCAATGGAGCGCGTGTTGGGAATAATTGTATTGTGGCGGCGGGTGCCGTGGTGCGGGAACATCAGGAAATTCCGGACAATTCCTTAGTGGCCGGGGTGCCGGCAAAAGTCATTAAATCCCTGACGCCGGAACAACAGGAACGAATTCGTACCAATGCCCGGATTTACATTCAATTAAAGGATGAATACCTAAAACGACAGGGGCAATGATTCTCATGGAAAATCGCCGCCAGAATTCCCTGAACCTCCTCATGGACTCCGTAGAAGGCCCCAATCTGCTGCTGGAATATTTTTCCAATTTCAGCGAACGGCTTTTTCAGGCGCGCGATTTTAAATCCATTTTATTGACGCTCTACGAAGAACTTCACCGCGTTTACAACCGCCAGAACATTGAAATTCTGCTGACCCATGACCAATCCCGGCTCCTTCGGTTTACCTACAGCCAATCATCCGGCCAGATGGTTCCCACGGATGAAATTGAAACGTCGAATACCATTTATCACTACATTTTACAACAGCGTCAGCCAGTGCTCACCAACAACTACCGTCATTTTTGCACCAATCTGGGACTGGAAATCGGCGCCAATCCCCCCAACAGTTTACTGGGGGTGCCGTTAATCGTTCGCGGCAAAGTGCTGGGAATTGTCATCATTTCCGACCACAACATTGAAAATTACCTGCGCATCCAGGATCGGCAATTTCTCATGACCATTTCCAACATGGTCAGTTACGCCGTGGAAAATCTGTACCTGTACGATTACATTGTGGAAAAAAACGGGTCGTTTAAACTGTTCGAAACCGTTTTCCCCACGGGAAAGAAAAACGCCACGGTTCGGGAGATAATCACCCAGCTTCTGAACGCCACGGTGCAGAAAAACACGGTGGAATACAGCGGTATTTTCATTGCCAGCCGGGCATCCGGTAACTGGCGCATGCTGGATGAAAAATCCAGGCATCCCCGACACGCTCAACTGGCGATAGAACTTCTGAAGCACTGGCCGGATTTTCCCGAAAAAATCCTTACCCACGGCACCTCGTTGTTCTGGCATGCCGAAATCAACAACGAACTTCTGGACACCCTGCTAAAACCCGTGCTCCCGAAATACCAGTTGAATGCGGCACTCATTTACCCCTTTCAGATAACCGGCACGCATTATCAGGGCATCTGGTTTGTGGGTTTCCACCGAAAGCCCGAACCGCCAACGGAAGACGAACGGCAATTTTTCAATTTTATTTTCTACATTTTGCATCAGCTACTGGAAAAGCGGGCATTGCTGGAATTAAAGCACAAGTACGAAAAACACTTTCACCACCTGGAACGCATGAAGCTGGTCGGTGAACTGGCCAGCGGAGCCGCCCATCATCTCAACAACATTCTGAGCGTTATCATCGGGAAAGCCCAGATTCTGGGGAAAAAGCTGGAAAGTACCGCATTCGAACGGGACATCCAGTTAATTTTACGGGCGGCTCAGGATGGAGCGGTGAGTATCCGGCGCCTGCAGGATGTGATTATTCGCCGGTCGGAGATGGAAGAATTTACGCTGGTTAACATTAACCAGCTAATCGAAGAAGTCATCGAGAGCCTGCGGCCCAAATTCGAGAAAGAAGCCCAATTCAAAGGTATTCATTACGACCTGGATTTGAATTTTACGCCGGTGCGGGCAATCCGGGGTGATGCCGTCAGCCTTCGCGAAGCCATTTTGAACATCATTCAAAATGCGCTGGAAGCCATGCCCAATGGCGGCAAATTGAGCATTCAAACATCCGACAAAGACAATAAAGTACTGCTTTTCATCAGCGATACCGGGGTTGGAATTCCACCGGATATTCAAAAGAAAATTTTTGAGCCCTTCTTCACCACCAAAGGGAGCAAAGGGAACGGCCTGGGTCTGAGCATTGTGGCAGAAACCATTAAAAAGCACCACGGCACCGTTTATGTGGACTCCATTCCCAATAAAGGGACGATTTTTATGATTGAACTGCCTGTGGCAAACAAACGGGTTCTGCCCTTTTCACCGCAAAAAGAAATGATAGCCCCAACGGACAAATTTTACAAGGTGCTGCTGGTGGATGATGAAGGCATTGTCCGGGAAACCCTGGCTGAAATGCTGGAAGAAGAAGGGTTTGAAGTCTCAATGGCTGCCAATGCGGATGAGGCGTTATTAAAATTTCAGAAAGTGAAACCGGATGCCGTATTCACAGACCTGAGCATGCCGGGCATTAACGGCATTGAGCTGGCCCGCCGCATTAAACAACTGGATTCCCGGGTGCCGGTGCTTATCATTACCGGGTGGAACCAGATGGACAGCCAGATGATTCAATCCAACAAATTTGTGGATGGCATCATCCAGAAGCCATTCGAAGCCAATCGCATCCGCGAAGAACTGGACCGCATTTTGTCCCGCAATGGCCGATCTTCCCGCA
>WGBF01000422.1 GCA_015494485.1 bacterium
ACCAATTGCTGCTGGGGAAAATTTTACCCTTTTTAATCCTTACGTTTCTGGAAATGGGCGGTATTCTGCTTATTGGACAATGGATGTTTCAGGTACCCATGAAAGGCAGTTATTTAATCCTGGGATTGTTTGCTTTTGTATATTTGTTTACTACGCTGGGGTTGGGAATGTTTGTTTCAACTATTACTCAAACTCAGCAGCAGGCAATGTTTGCTTCCTGGTTTGTGATGGTGTTTTCAATTTTAATGAGCGGTTTTTTTATTCCCATTGAAAATATGCCCACTGCTTTACAGCAACTCACCTATTTAAATCCCATGCGCTACATCATGAGTGCCTTTCGGGATATTTTTCAAAAAGGAAGTTCGTTGTGGTATTTACGGGAAGATTTAATCCGGCTTACCCTGTTTGGAACGGTAATCTTTACCGCCGGGGTATTGAAATTTCACAAACGGCTGGATTAATTAGGGAATACGTGAAATGACCGGAAGCTTTCTTAATATCCAGGAGATGTTGCGCGCCATGGGAAATCACCTCCCCGGTTTGTATCAACCGGGGGCAAATCGATGTAATGCCTTTACAACACTTCGTAGAATTTTACTTTTTATCCACAATCATCAGGGTCAACCGGGAAACAGCGCTCAGTTGTTCCTGTTCGTTAAAAATGTGAATGTCCCACACGTGAACGGTTTTGCCCAGTTTAATGGGACGCGCCACACCGGTTACTTTACCACGGGTTACCGGTCGGAGATGGTTCACGTTTAACTCCACCCCCACCGCAAACTGTTTCTGGTAATCCACCGTCAGGGTAGCGGCGATGCTGGCCAGGGATTCCGCCAGTGCGGCATTGCTTCCCCCATGAAGCAGTCCGTACGGTTGTTTGGTGCGGTGGTCCACCGGCATGGTTGCTTTCAAATAATCCTCACCAATTTCAATAAATTCAATACCCAGGTGGTCAAACAAGGTGTTGCGTACAAATTGTTGCAATTCTTCAACCGTGAATGGTTTATACCAGATACTCATTTGCTCTCCTATTTTGCTGTAACGGTGCATAATTAAACAGCCCGGTGCGGCAAAACCAACTGTTTCGTGAAAAGATGGTGCCGGATAAAACCAAAAACGCCGGTACCGCACCGGCACCGGCGTTTTGAAATAGAATGTCAGAAGTCTGATTATCGTTGATCCATGGGGATGTACGGTCGGGGTTCGGCTACGCTTTTATAGGATGGCCGAATAATCCGGCCGCCGTTTATCAGTTCTTCGATGCGGTGCGCAGACCATCCGACAATACGAGCCATAGCAAACAGACAGGGGTAAATTTCCTGCGGAAAGCCCAGCATGTCATACACAAAGCCGGAGTAAAAATCTACATTCGGGGAAATCACTTTGTCAGAACCCTTCACCCGGCGGAAGATTTCCGGCGTTAACGTTTCCACGTATTCGTACAATTGGAATTCGTCCATGCGACCTTTGGCTTCCGCCATTTCACGGGCTTTTTCTTTCAGGATTTTTGCCCGCGGGTCGGATTTGGTGTACACGGCGTGGCCCATACCGTAAATCAATCCTTTTCCGTCAAACGCTTCCTTTCGGATGATTTTTTCAATATACGCGGCTACCTGGTTTTTATCCGTCCAGTCTTTCACATTCTTTTTAATGTCTGCCATCATATCCATTACATACTTATTAGCCGCACCGTGCAGGGGGCCTTTCAGGGATCCAATTGCCGCCGCTACGGAGGAGTACGTGTCAGAGTGGCTGGAGGTTACCACGTGCATGGTAAAGGCCGAGTTGTTCCCGCCCCCATGTTCAGCGTGAAGAATTAAGGCTAAATCAAGGGTATCGGCCTCCAGTTTGGAGAACTTCCCGTCCGGGCGGAGCATGTACAAAAAGTTTTCCGCAATGTCGTAATCCGAACGCGGGATTCGGATGTACAGATTTTCATTGTGAAATTCATACCGTTCTGCCAGGTAGGCATATGCGATAATGGGTGGGAACTTGGCAATTAAATTCAATGATTGTCGAACCACATTGGCAATGGAAACATCGTCCGGATTGGGATCTTCCACATAAAGCGTCAGGACATCCCGCTGCAGGGCATTCATCACATTGGGACTGATGAACTGCAGAATGCTGTTTTCCACAAATTTTTTCGGAAGAGGCATCAATTTAATGAGATATTCCTTAAACTCCGCCAGTTCATCTTTGGTGGGTAATTTGCCAAATAATAACAAATAGGTAACTTCTTCAAAACCATGGCGCCCTTCTTTCTGAATGCCTTCCACCAGGTCGGTAATTAAAATACCCCGGTAGCGCAATTCCCCTTCCACCGGAACAATTTTTCCATCCTGCTTTTCGTAGCCTTTTACGCTGGAAATCTGGGTCAGCCCTGCCAGAACCCCGGAACCGTCTGCGTTGCGCAGCCCACGTTTTACGTCGTATTTGGTGTAAAGGCTCTTGTCAATAACACCCTGGTTTTGAATCATTTCTTGAGCTTTTTTAAGGAATTGTTCTTCCATTTTTCTTCTCCCTTTGTAAGTAGTTTAACCTATTTAAAATTAACAAATCTTTGAGCCCTAATAAACGAGTATTTACTTTTGTTTAAAGGCTCAATTTTTTATTTCGCCATGTATTTAGGATGAGTTTAATTTTATTTTTGTTGCTCAGTTTATTTAATTTATTTTTCTTCTCATGCAGTGCTAATGTGCAACCAAACAGCGAGGGGTCCCATGGCGCAAAAATTAGTGGAATGTGTACCGAATTTCTCAGAAGGACGGGATAAAGCAATCATTGACCAGATTACAGCAGAAATTAAGGCGGTTCCCGATGTGCAATTGCTTTCCGTGGAAATGGGTGCCGATGTAAACCGAACGGTGGTTACCTTTATTGGATCTCCGGAGGGGGTTAAAGAAGCCGCGTTCCGGGCTATCAAAAAGGCGGCGGAATTGATTGATATGCGGCACCACAAAGGGGCCCACCCCCGCATGGGAGCAACCGATGTGTGTCCCTTTGTGCCGGTCAGCAATATTACCATGGAAGAAGTGGTGGAGTTGTCCCGCGAGGTGGCCCGTCGCGTCGGCGAAGAACTGGGCATTCCGGTGTACCTGTACGAAGAATCGGCAACGCGGCCGGAGCGGCGCAGTCTGGCCAACATTCGCAAAGGAGAGTACGAAGGATTACCGGAAAAACTGAAAGATCCCCAATGGAAGCCGGATTTTGGGCCGGCAGAATTTAATCCCAAAGCCGGCGCAACGGTTATTGGCGCACGGGAGTTTTTAATTGCCTACAACATCACCCTGAACACCCGGGAAAAGCAGTATGCCACGGATATCGCATTTGAATTGCGGGAAAAAGGCCGTTCGGTGCGGAAGGGCAACATAAAACCATTTTATTTTAAAGGTGAATTGGTAAAATACCGGGAAAATTACTTCCCCTGTGGCAATTGCGATTTTGTGGGTAAAACACTGGAAGAAACCGCAGAGCATTGCCGGAAAGAGCACGGGTACGATTTGTACGAATTACTCCGCATGCACGGCACGGACCCCCAAAACCCCATTGGCCGTTCGGTAAAAAAGCCGGGGAAATTTAAACACGTGCGGGCCATTGGCTGGTATGTGGAAGAGTACGGCCGGGCGCAAATTTCCATTAATTTAACCAATTACAAGGTAACGCCCATTCATGCCGTTATGGAAGAAGCTCGTCGGCTGGCGGCGGAACGGGGGTTGGTGGTCACCGGCAGCGAAATTGTCGGACTGGTGCCCTTTCAGGCCATTTACGATGCCGGAAAGTTTTATCTGGAACAACAGGGGAAATCCAGTGGTGTTCCGGTGGAAGATGTCATTCGTATGGCAATTTACTCCCTTGGCCTCAATGACGTTGCCCCGTTTGACCCCAAAGAAAAAATCCTGGGCTTGCCGCAAACCCCGGCCGATGCCCTGGTATCCAAAACCGTGGAAGCCTTTACCCACGAAGTGAGTCGGGAAAGTCCCGCGCCCGGTGGCGGTTCCATTGCTGCCCTTGCCGGTGCCCTGGGGGCTGCCCTGGGGGCCATGGTTAGCAATTTAACCATTGGTAAACCGGGGTACGAAGCCGTGGAAGCGGATTTGAAAACGCTGGCAGTGCGGGCTCAGGAAGTCAAAGACCAGTTACTGCGCGCCGTGGACGAAGACACCAATGCCTTCAACGCCTACATGGAAGCCCGGCGAATGCCCCAGAACACCCCGGAAGAAAAAGCTGCCCGTGAAAAAGCCATTGAAGAAGGTCTGAAAACCGCTGTTCGGGTGCCGCTAAAAACAGCACAGTTAAGCCTGGAGGCGATGAAGATTTGTCGCGAAGTGGTGGAAAAAGGAAATGTGAATTCGGTTACCGATGCTGGTGTCGGGGCGCAGAGCGCCTTTACAGGTGTGCGGGGTGGTATTTTGAATGTGTTGATTAATTTACCGCCCATAAAGGACGAGGCGTTTAAGGAAGAAATGAAAGCAACCTGCAAGCAACTGGAAGAGGAAGCCACCCACCTTCTGGAAGAAACGCTGCAGGTGCTGCATCAGAAGCTTTCCTGAGCACCGCTCATCTGATTTAACCATTTTCATTACCCGGCATGCCATGTGGTATTGCCGGGTTTTTTGTCTCAGTGGATACGTTGGTTTTTCCTGCAGAAGAATGTGACTTTTTACGGAATTCAAGCCTCAGTGCAGAGTCCTCACAGGAGTGGGTTAAAAAATTTCAGTTTTCAAAAATATTGCGCTTTCGCACGAGTACGCCCCTTTTTTTACCTACATTGCAGGCTCTTTGGGCAATAAGCCAAAACGTTTAACTCATATTACAAGGAGTCATTCATGAAACGGTTGGTATTGTTTTTGGGAATATGGTTGTTCCCAATGCTGGTTTGGGGGAGTTCCGTTCCAGAGTTTTATTATTATAATGGTGTGCCGTATTATTTGACAATTAAATCCAATGAATTATACATCCGGGTGGCACCCTCTGTGAACAGTGCGGATGTGGATGCGCTGTTGGCGCAGAAAATTCCGTATACCATCCGGCAGTCGCTAAAAGGGGTGCAGGTTTATGACCGGGTGGTTCAATTGGTAGAAACTCCCGCCCTTGCGGATGTGCAGCAGCTTCTGGATGGACTGAATGCCGATGCCGATATTGTGGTGGCCACTGTCATGTACCTTCACAACCGTGTTCGTCAGGCCGTCAGCGATGAATTTATTGTGCAATTCCAGGAAAATACATCACAGGAGCAAATCGATGCCCTGAATGCGCAATACGGTACCACGATGATTCGGCAAACCTTAAATGGTAGCTGGGTATTAAAAGCGCCAAAGGGTGTAGACGGAATGACAATGGCCAATCAATATATTCAGGAAAGTATTGTTGCCTGGGCAGAGCCCAATTTTATTTATCCGGGGGGCGATTTGTTACACGCAGTCGTGAATGATCCCCTGTGGCCCAGTCAATGGGCCCATAAAAACACCGGGCAAAGTGTGTCCACCGGAGCCTCTGCTGGGCCGGCCACGGTGAACGGGTCTCCCGATGCTGATATGGATGTGGATCAGGCATGGGACTACACCACGGGCAGCAATGTGATTGTGGCCATCGTGGATACCGGCACGGATCTGGATCACCCGGACTTGCAGGCAAATATTGTCAATGGTTATGACCCCACAGAAAACGACAGTATCCCCAATGATGATACCCAGGGGCACGGGACAGCAACCAGTGGGGTAGTCGGAGCGGTAGGAAATAACAACCTCGGCGTGGCCGGTATTGCCTATGGTGCTAAAATTATGCCCATCCGGATCTTCGATGACGGCGGAAATACGCAAAATACCTGGATTGGTGATGGTATAAACTGGGCGTGGCAAAACGGAGCGGATATTCTGAGCAATAGCTGGGGTGGAGGCTCCCCGGCTACGGAAATTGATAATGCCATTCAAAACGCGCGTACCAATGGCCGCAATGGTAAAGGGTGCATCCAGTTGTTCTCCAGCGGAAACGACGGGCACGATCCGGTAGAATATCCGGCGTATTTAACCAATGTGTTGGCGGTAGGTGCCAGTAGCATGTTCGATGAAAAAAAGAATCCCGGCAGCACCGACCAGCAGCACTGGTGGGGCGGCAATTATGGTGCGGATCTGGATATTGTTGCGCCGACCATTGTGTACACCACGGATATTGCCGGGGCGGACGGATACAATAGTGGCGATTATGATGACACGTTTAATGGCACTTCTGCGGCGTGCCCCAATGCTGCTGGGGTAGCAGCACTGGCGCTTTCAGCGGATACCAATTTAACGGTTTCCCAGATGGAAGATATTTTGAAAAAGACGGCCGATAAAGTGGAGAAATACACCTTCAACAGTGCTGGCTGGAACCGCCATGTGGGCTACGGACGCGTCAATGCCTATAAAGCTGTACTGGCAGCCCTGGGGCAGGATGCAACCCATCCGGTAATTGTCCATACGCCGTTACGCAATACCCCCAACACTGGCGACATGGTAGTTTCCGCGGATATTTATGACGATACCGGCATTGCCACGGGTTCCCTTCAACCAACGTTATACTATCGGGTGGATACCGGCAGCGGATTTGGCGCATGGCAAAGTGTAACCGATGCGGATGGCCCCACCGGTGCAACCTACCAGTTTGTGATCCCCGGACAGCCTCTCAATACCACGGTACAATATTACCTGGTCGCCTACGATGCTTCAGCCAACAACAATAAAGCAACATATCCCTTTGGTGCGGACGTTGCCGGCGTAACGGGGAATGCCGCCACCCCGTTTACCTTTCGAATTTCCAGCGAAACGGAAAAAACTTATACCAATTCTACCACCCTGTCCATGGGATTGGGTACCAATACCACCACGATTACAATTCCAGACAACTTTATTGTTACCGATGTGGATCTGGTGTTGAATGGAACCGGTTCCAACTGGTTGGCCGTGTCTCTGGAGTCCCCATCCGGGAACCGGGCTGGCCCATTTGTGAACAATTCCGGTACCAGCGGGTGGAACAA
>WGBF01000423.1 GCA_015494485.1 bacterium
GAAGATATTCTTGCGTATATTTACAGAATGTTTCGAATTCCTGCCCGCGCTTCCCTTAAAATGGACGATGTGTGATCCCCAATTTCAATCCGTACACGCGATTCCAACAACGCTCAAACGTTGAATGTACCTGTGGGAAAAATTTTTTGGGGTGTTTTTTAAGCTTTTTGACCAATATTTCATTACCGATTCCTCTGAAAAATATCTGGTGGTTTTTTCAGGCATCCGTAACAAAGGGAATATTTTCTGTTGGCTGTTGGGGCCATGTTTTTTAGTCCCTCCGTTAAAACACGCCCGCAATTTGATTCCTTTTTTTTCATTGTAATATTTTTTCGAATTCTTTATTTTGATTTTTCCGAATTAAAAACAGGAGTTTAGTATGGAATTTAAAAAGATACTGGTACCGGTGGATTTTAGCGACTGTTCCAATAAAGCGCTGGAATACGCGATTCTTTTCGGGGAAAAATATGGAGCAGTGCTAACCCTGTTCCACGTGGTAGCACTGTTTCAGGAAGATGTGGGGGAAACCGAGCGCATGCAGGAGCTGGAGGAGATTGTAAAACGCCAGGAAGAAAAAATTCGCAAGCAAATGAGTGGTAGCAAGGAAAAGGTAACCGCACGGGGTGTTTCTGTGAACACAGTGATTCAGCGGGGAATTAATCCGGCAGATACCATACTGGAATTTCTGGATGAGCAGGATTTTGACCTGGTTATTATGGGCACCCATGGGCGGACCGGTTTAAAGCATGTGTTGCAGGGAAGCGTGGCGGAAAAAGTGGTGCGGCTGTCTCCCGTTCCGGTGCTCACCATTCACCGCGAAGTGCAAAAATATGATTTTGACGATATCGTTGTGCCGATCGACTTCTCTGCGCATTCTCTAAAAGCCGTAGAATATGCCACAGATCTGGCCCAAACGTTTAATTCCCGGCTCCATTTTCTTCATGTCATTGAGCAGGAAATTCACCCTTCGTTTTATGCTGCCGGGGTCACGTCCATTTTCGAAATCGACCACGATTTGAAAGAACGGGTAGTTCAGAACATGCAGGAATTTGTGGAAGATTTTCTGGATGAATCAATGACCACCGAATATGTAGTCCGTGAAGGGAAGGCCCATCGGGAAATTGTGGAATTTGCCAAAGAGAAGGGAATGGACCTGATTGTAATTGCCACCCATGGGTTGAGTGGATTGGAGTATTTGTTATTGGGTAGTACCACCGAAAAGGTAGTGCGTTGGGCCACATGCCCGGTATTAACCGTGAAAAGCGAAACCGAAGAAAACTAATTAAGGAGCCGAATCCGTGTTCCCATTAAAGGACAATATCCCATCGAAAACGTTCCCCTGGGTTAACTATGCATTGATTATTATTAACAGTCTGGTGTTTCTGTACGAACTTTCTCTTGGGCCTCAATTGCAGCAGTTTATTCAAACATGGGGGGTGATTCCGGCCCATTATTTTCATCTGGCGGAAACGCAGCCCCATAACTACATTGCCCGTTTTCTGCCCATATTTACATCAATCCAACATCCACTTTACCCACTGTAGGGGCCAGTGGTGCGATCTCCGGAGTTATGGGAGCGTATTTTATGTTGTACCCCTTTGCACGGGTGCTAACCCTCATTATCGTTTTTATTTTTGTGGATATCATTGAAATCCCGGCCTTTTTCTATCTGGGCTTCTGGATTTTTCTGCAGTTTATTCAGGGAACAGCGTCCTTGTTTGCCGGGCAAGCCGGTGGGGTTGCCTGGTGGGCGCATCTGGGAGGTTTTGTTGTGGGTGCGTTTTTGGTGTTTTTCTTTAAAAAACCCAAACACAAAATACCGCGGGTATATCCGGACCAATATTTTCCGTTTTAATGGCAATGAAGAAATAAACATAAAAGGAGGGGTCTCCCCATGAGTATGATGGACATTTTCTGGTTGTTTTTCATTATTTCTGCCCTGCAGCCGGTATTAAAACAAAAAATGTTGGTTTCGGCCCGTTTGCGGTTAATGCAAAAAATTGAGGAAAAACGGGGTTCCCGCTTAATTGCCCTCATCCACCGGCAGGAAACCATGAGTTTGTTGGGATTTCCGGTAATGCGTTACATCAACATTGAGGATTCTGAGGAAATTTTGCGGGCCATTAAATTAACAGATCCCAACATGCCCATTGAC
>WGBF01000424.1 GCA_015494485.1 bacterium
CCATTTCCTCCGTACAAACTTTTTCGCCCCAACGGGAACGGCTGTTTGCCCATGAACTGTCTCATCAATGGGTAGGGGATTGGGTCACCAATGCGGATTTTCACCAATCCTTCTTAAATGAGGGGCTGGCCACCTATTTAACCGCCCTGTATTGGCGGGATGTGAACGGGGATTCCGCATTTAATGCCTACATGGAACGCCTGCGGGTGAAAGAGGCCGGGCCGCTGTGGATTGAACATATTTTAGTCCCGGATTCGGTGTATTCCACGTCACGGGTGTATTTCAAAGGCGCCTGGTTTTTCCGCATGCTTCACGAAATGGTGGGCGATTCGGTATTCTGGACGGCATTGCGAAATTATTTGACGCGTCATGCCTTTCAAACCGTTACGTACACGGATTTGTTGAATGCTTTCCCGCAATCCGCACGGGTGTCAGACTATTTCCAGAGCTGGGTATTTAATACCGGGGTGCCCCGGGTAACCCTGCGATGGAAAAAGAAGGCTGAAAATGGGCGCTTTGCCCGGTACACCGTAGAGGTGCGGCAGGAAAATGATGACCCCTTTGTGTTTCTGCTACCGGTAACGTTTTACACGGCTACGGAAACCGTGGAAAAAGATTTCTGGATAACCCGAAAAAAACAGAACTTTCAAGTGGATTTTACCCAGCCGGTGGATTCACTACAGGTACAGGCCCGTGCCCGGGTGTTACTGAATCTTCTGGCGCTGCAAAAGCAATAAGAACCCGTCGAAACATACGAACCATCTCCGAAATTCCCAAAAAATTAATATCAGTACCGAAGTGTCGATAATTGAAGCGATGGTTGTTGACCATTTCAACAACCGGGAGGGTTACAGAGTAATTGTAACCAATGAAATAACGATGAATAGGGATTTGTACGTTGTGGCACAAAAGTTGTAATAACATAATCGTAAATTACAAGGAGGTACACGTATCATGGAATTAAATTTAATGCAGCAAAACGGCACCCTGAATATCTCAATTATTGGTGCTGTGGACAACAGCGGCGCTGAAGAATTGAAAGAGTATTTTCAGGATATTCTGGAAAAAGACTTCAAAGAAGCCGTTTTTGATCTGTCTTTTGTTCCCTTTATTACCAGTTCGGGAATCGGTAAATTTCTGATTTTTTACAAAAACATCGTTTCCCAGGGCAAAAAGATGCGCATCAAAGGTATCAATGATAATCTGTACGAACTGTTTCGGTCCATTAAGCTGGACCAGCTCTTCCCCATTGAAAAGGCATAGGGCGTGGTGATTTATGTCCGAGAAACATCATATTCTGCTGGTTGATGATGAGGAACTGATTGTAGAGCTGCTGGAGAACTACTTCCAAAGCCTGGGGTACGATGTTACCGCTGTGGAGAATGCGGAAAAAGCCCTGGAGCATCTGCAGAATAATTTTGGTTACGACCTTCTGATTACGGACATCAACCTGCCGGGAAAATCGGGCATTGATTTGTTAAAAATTACCCGGGAGATTCGGCCGGAGCTCCCGGTAATTCTGGTGACCGGTCATAAGACCATGGATTTTGCCATTTCGGCCATTAAAAATGGCGCCACCGACTTCATTACCAAACCCTTCCAGTTAAATAATGTTCGTAAAGTCGTTGAAAAGGTCATTCGGTATAAATTAAAAACCGAGAAAAAAGAGCGTATTTTTGAATATGCCCGTTTCATTAAAATGGATTTTGAGTTTCCCACCAAAGAGCTGGATGCGGGTGTGCTGGCGGATTACCTGGCGCGATTACTGTTGAAAACCCGTTTCTGTAACGAAAACGAGGTCAATCAATTTTACCTGGTTTTTCTGGAAACCATCGTAAATGCCATTGAGCACGGAAATCTGGAGTTGGCTTCTACCATTAAGGGCGATGATTTCGATCGCTTTTTGAAGTTTGAACAACTCCGGGAGGAGCGGTTACAGGACCCCACCTACGGCAACCGAAAAGTGTACATCCAGATGGAAGTGAGTCCGCGCATGTTCACCCTGACCATTCGGGACGAAGGCCCCGGTTTCGACTGGAAAGCCGTAATGGAAAAAACGGAAATGGAAACCATCAATCTGGAATCCCACGGAAGGGGATTTGTGTTTATCCAGAGCGTAATGGATGAAATGCTGTTCAACGAAAAAGGGAATTCAATTACGCTGGTAAAATACAAAGAATAGCATTTCCCGCTATCTTTCGCTCGCATCAGGAAAATAATGCCCTGGTGCGGGCTTTTTTTATTATATTAGAACTTGGGGTAGCAAAAGGGAATCGTACCAGGAAGGGCAATTTTGGAAGGTGCAACCACATACAGAATACTGGTAGTGGATGATGATTACGCCTCGCGCATTTTGTTAAACAAAGTGCTGGAACAGGATGGGTATCGCGTGACAACTGCCAGTGATGGCTCCGAAGCCCTGGAGCTCCTTCGTCGGGAAACCTACGATGTCGTTATCTCCGATTTAATCATGGAGCATGTGGGTGGGCTGGAGTTGCTGAAGCAGATTAAAGAAGGCGGCATTGAAGTAGCCGTAATTTTGCTTACCGGCCATGCCTCCATTGAAACCGCCATCGAGGCGGTGCGCCTGGGTGCCAGCGATTATTTGATGAAACCCGTCAACACCGAAGAGTTGAAGGTACGCTTGCGGAAAACCATCGAACGGGTGGAACTGGAACGGCGTTTGAAGGAAGCTGAACGGCAGTTGACCTATCAGGCCACCATTGCCACGGCCAATCACGAAATTAACCAGCCGTTAACGGTGATTATTTCCGCAATTGAAATGATTCGCATGGAATTGCGACGTCTGGGCGTTGACAACAAAAAAATTGACACGTACCTGGACTTAATGACCAAATCCTCCCAGCGGATTGCGGCCATTTTACGCAAATTGCGCGAAATTACCTCCCCCCGGATCCAGGAGCTGCATCTGGGAATGAGGATGCTGGAACTGGATGCCAGCGATGCGGTGCCCGAAGGGAAACACCGGAACGAACAGTTTATCCTGGTTATTGAAGATGAAGAAAATTTGCGAAAAATAATCCGCAGTGTGCTGGAAAGCGAACAGTACAATGTCATTTCGGCTGAAACGGCCCGGGAAGGAATTGATTTGTTTCGGGTTGACCGCAATATTATTGACCTGGTCATTCTGGATGTGAACCTGCCGGATGCCGATGGTCTGATGGTTCTGGAAGAAATCCTGAAAATTGATCCCCGCCAGAAGGTGGTTCTAACCTCCGGCTTTGATGTGGAACAGGCAGTTCAGCGCGGATTGCAGATGGGTGCCCGGGGATTCTTGCGCAAACCGTTCAATGCCCAGGAATTGCTGGAAACCGTTCGCAACATCACCACAATGCCCGATTGATATGACCGTAATTCACACCTTACTTTCCCTGGACCAGCAACTGTTTTTGTGGCTGAATACCCACTGGCATTCTACTTTTTTGGATGCATTTTTTGTTTTCCTCACCACAAAACAAAATTGGCTGGTGCCGGGAGTCATCCTGATGTTGCTTCTGGCAGTGTTTGAAAAAAAACAGGCGCCCTACCTTTTGCTCACGCTGGTGCTGGCCATAATAC
>WGBF01000425.1 GCA_015494485.1 bacterium
CTTCCGGTACCGCTGGCCCGGAAAGCCAAAAAACGCCTCTGCTCTGAACCCATCATCTGGGAGGATACGTCCGATAAACTGGAAGCATTCCGTGCAGAGTTGGCCAAACATGGACTGCAAATCATAAAAGGGGGCCGCTTTTTCCACGTGCTGGGGACTCAGGCCAGTAAAGGAAAGGCTGTGACCATTATCCAACAGTATTTTCAGCAGGCGGGGGGAAGATGGGCCAGCATTGGTGTGGGGGACAGCCCCAATGACCTCCCCATGCTGAAAGCGGTGGATATTCCGGTGGTAGTGCAACGACCAGACGGACGGTATTTGCAACCGTTGCCGGAGCATGCGGTTCGGGCAGAGGGCATTGGTCCGGTGGGGTGGAATCGTGCCATTCTTGCGCTAATTCAACGCTGGAAAACCCTTCAAAATCGAAATGAAAAGGAGTGATTCCATGGGAAAATTACGCGTTGCCAGTATATTGATATTTCTTGCCCTGCTTTCTTCCGCCGGGTCGCAAACAAGCTTTCCGTCGTATTACCAGAGGACCTCCTGGCTGGGAACACCGCCGGTTCTTTTAACCTACGGCATGCTGGGGTACGGCAATCCTGCCATGGCCCGTTTTGCTGACAACGAAATGATGGGCTTCTGGCAGCAATCCTTCCTTTCCACCACAAACGGAACCCGGTCGCTCCAGAACTGGCTGCTGATCAGTGCCTTTCAGGGAATTTTATTTTCCATGGAACACCATCCTCTTGGAAATGGCGCGGCGTACCGCAGTTACCAGCTGGGTATCGGTGGCGGCAGTAACCGCCTGAGTTACGGCATTAGTTATCAGTGGTTTACTGGCACCACCGCTTTCCGACCGGTAACCCGTTTTGGTATTTTGTACCGTCCCGGGAACTATCTTTCCCTTGGGTTACAGGGAACCTGGAGTCCCTCTTCCGGTGAACAGGAAGCGGTGGTGGAAGGGGGTATTCGTCCCTTTGGTTCGCCGCTGCTCACCCTGGGCGGGGACGTGCAAATAACCCGCGCCCCCGGGACATCCGGCATTTCCACCCAATACAGCGTTTCTGCCATGCTGCAACCCGTTTCGGGCATTTCCCTCTGGGGGCGTTATTTCCCGGAAAATGACAAAACTTTCTTTGTCGGTATGACCCTGGACGGTGGATTTTCTTCCATTCTGGGACACCTGTCCGGCGCCTCCGGAACGCCCACGGATGAACTCACACGCACTGTGGGTATTCGGTTTGGCTCCTACACACAACCTTCCCTGGACCAGTTAATTTTAAAAGGGAAAGCCTACACCGCCCTCCATCTGAAAGGCACAGTCCCATATTTAAATTACCAATGGTACCCCAAAAGCAAATCGCCGCGGTTTTTGAAAATATTGCAAACCATTCGTTCCGCTGCCGCGGATCAGCGCATTCAACTGATTGCCCTGAATCTTTCCGGAACGGTTATTTCACCGGAACTGGGGTGGGAAATTCGCCGGGAACTGGAACAGTTTAAAACCAGTGGGAAAAAGGTATTGGTGTACATCGACAATGCTTCCCTCTCTCTGTACCATCTGGCTTCCGTTGCGGATTACCTGCTCATGGACCCCGAAGGCCAGATTGAAATGATGGGGCTGGCATTGAGCCGCACCTATTTCAAACACACCCTGGAAAAGTTGGGGCTGGGGTTTGAGGAACACCGCTTCTTCAAATACAAATCGGCACTGGAAAGTTATGCCCGGGATCGCATGTCCGATGCAGACCGGGAACAGTTGCAGGCTTACCTGGACGACTGGTATGCCCTGATTCGTTCCGACGTCAGTAGGGGCCGGGATTTATCTCCGGCACAATTTGACGCCATTGTAAATGACAAAGCGCTGGTACTGGCCCGGGAAGCCCAAACCCTGGGGCTGGTGGATACGCTGGTGCGTTGGTCTGCTGTGGATGAATGGGTGAAGCAGCACGTGGATGACGGATTGCAGTATTTACCCGCTTCCATGGTGGAAGATGTGGCCGCCAGCCCGCGCGGCTGGGAAACCCGACCAGTTATCGCCGTTGTGTACGGGCTGGGAATCTGTGCTATGGATGAAGGCATCCGCGCCCGGTATCTGGAACAGGTCTTCCTGAAGTTGCGGAACCGACCGGATGTTAAAGCCGTGGTCTTTCGGGTGGATTCCCCCGGCGGTGACCCCATGGCTTCCGATGTGGTGGCGGCAGCTATTGCCAGATGCCGGGAGAAAAAGCCGGTGATAATCAGCCAGGGGCAGGTGGCCGGCTCCGGCGGATATTGGATTTCCATGAACGGCACCAAAATCGTCGCCGGCCCCAACACGGTAACCGGCTCCATTGGGGTTATTGGGGGATGGTTATGGGATAAGGGCTTCGCCGGCCGGCTGGGAATGAGCTCTGACCATGTACAGGTGGGCAGGCATGCTGATCTGCTGACCGGCGTGCGGTTGCCGGTATTGGGGATTCAAATTCCCACCCGCAATTTAACCGAAGCGGAAAAAGCGCGACTGAAATCAGTGTATTTCAGCATATACGATACGTTTGTCGCCAAAGTGTCCAAAGGCCGCAGCATTCCCGAAAAGCGGGTGCGGGAAATTGCCGAAGGCCGTATTTACTCCGGTGTGGACGGCAAAGCCGTGCAGTTGGTTGACGAAATTGGTACATTAATGGACGCCATTGATCTGGCAAAAGAAATGGCGGGGATTTCCAGCCGCCAGCCGGTAAAAATTGTGGAATTTCCGGCGCATATGGGAACGTTCAAATTGCCTTCTTTCTCACTAAATATCCGGAGTCAGGTAACAACAGATCCCACCCTGCGCCTGATTTCCTTTTTAGCCCGTTTCAATGGGAAACCTTTGCCGCTCCTGTTGCCGGGATATTATCCTGCTGCGCAATGACGTCGCATTACGAATACCGGCTGTCCCTCGGAATGGACAGCCGCTGTTTTTTGGATGGTTCATCGGAAAAGGAAGAAAAATTGCTGCAAATTAGTACCAGCGGAACCCGTTCACACGGTCAAACAACACCACATGGCGCCGGTGATTGGTTTCAATAAGCACTTCCTTTTCACTGACGTACTGCCAGGTGTCGGGTTCCGGGCTATCCCCAATAGCTACCCGAATCCGATGCCGACCGGGGGTAAGGGGGATGGTTTCCATGGCCAGGCTAATGCCATCATGAAACAGGCCACCGGGTTTGTAGGCTTTACGAATTACTTCCCGACCATCAATCCAGACCCGTAACCGAACCGGTACGCGCACCCGTTCCAGCGTTGCCGCTCCCCGCATGTGGGGTAGCAGCTTTTCGTCCTTTTGCGACGTTGCCTTTTGCTGTTCTACCAACTGTCCCGGATGTTTAAAGGAGACCACAATTTCCGGCTGCGGATCGCGTGCAGCAATTAAAGGAGCATCCGAAGGAAATACCGTTAGTAGGGCAAGTGCCATAAGCACCGCCGCAGCCAGGCTCCACCGCCGCCACTGTGGCGTTTGGTTTTGAGCAGGTAATTGCGCGTTTTCCGTCATTAAGCGGGCAATACGTTGTAATTCTTTTCGCTCCGTCCGATCCAGGCGGACATGCCACACCGGCACACCTTCCACCTTTTCCTTCCGAAATGCCGGCTTCCGCTCACCCGCCAGGCGTTTTGCGGTCCATTCTACCCCTTTGCGGCAATACGGATCCGCATCACAACTTACCACCAACACACCGACCGCGCCCTTCCGGATTGCCCGTTCAATAAGCAAGGGATGAACCCAACCGGCACACGGCACAGGAACTATTCGGAATCCCGGCATGGAAGGGCTTTCTCCTGTGGCATTCAGCGTGAGTGTTCCACCCGCAGATTCGGCACACATAAACGCAATCCGGACTGAATGGCCATTGCCACGGGGAATATCGGTTAAAAGAGCATCTAACCATTTCCGCATTTGCAGCGGTTCCAGAAGGGGATACTCCACTCCCGCCGGATCGCAGGATCCCACACAAATTCCACACCCCACGCAGCGAACCGGATCGATAACTGCGTAACTTTCGCTACGGCCTCTTCCTTCCAGGCGGGGCATCATGGTAATGGCATTGTAGGGACAATCCTGGTAACACTGGGTACAACCGTTGCACCGGCTTTCCAACACCCGGGCCGTCTGAGAACGCCGCTTTACCAATACCCAGGGCACAAGGGTAATTCCGGTAATTCCCACCAGGGTAAGCACCCACAAGGTGCCTCCCTTCAGATGTTCCGTAATGACCAGCGGTAGCAAATAAAACCAGTCAATGGTAAGTTCCCCGGGGATTGTTAACATATCGGCTTTAGCGGCAGACGTAGCGGGATAAATAACGGAAATAACCGTCAGGGAAATGAAGATAACAGCCGACATTCGGCGGGTGGTAAAAAAGACGGATTGATTCAGCCGCATGATGTGAATCCACAGTGCAATCCCCAAACCCAGGGGAATGAGCATGTGGAGAAAAAATACCAGAAAGAACAGAAGAGAATTGACACTTTCGTTGGTCAGAAAAGACCGGCTTAGGGGATCAGCAAAAAACGGCAGGACATCCAGCATTTTTGCCGATGCCCGGGCCACCAACTGCGCCCGCTGATCCCAGACCAACCAGTACCCTAACCATCCGTCCAGCCAGACCAGAACAGCCAAAACCACTCCGGAAACCCATGCCAACCAGCGGGGACCACTAAATTTTCCTGCCACCAGCACCTGCAGTCCATGCAGGAGTAAAAACAACATCATTCCGTCCGAACTGTAGCGATGCAACGAACGCAGGAATTGTCCAAATACCGATCCCTGTTTCAGGGCTTCCAGAGATTCGTATGCGTGATGAATACTGGGACTGTACCAGAACAGCAACAAAATACCTGAGACCAACGAAATAACAAAAAGGGTATTCGCAACAGCGCCCATCTGGGCAAACGGATTCAATTCCGCGGATATCCCCGGTTTTATCCACTGATTCAGGCGAATAAACCCCTCATTCAAAACATCCAGCAAGTGCTCTCCGCGAAGTCGCGGTCTGGAGCGTACATCCATTACTTTCTGAAATGGCAATTCCCGTTCTGAGATTTTGGTTTTCTGATTGTCAATTTCCGTTACCGGTTCCATGCTTCACCCGTAATGCAATTATCCTTCGATTTCCCGAATTAAGATCTGGATGGCGGTGGTTAGCCATTCCTCCTGTTGCTTTCCCAGGGTAAAACGGTACGCCACTTTACCGGCTTTATCCACCAGGATAAACAGATTGGCATGCGAAATCTCCCCGGTCTGGGGATCCCGCTGGCGGGAAATGTTAAACCGATCCAATGCTTCGTTTACAATTGAGGGCTCTCCGGTAAGAAAATGAATGAAGGATTCGGTAAAATTATGATTTTCCGCCAGAGTCTGCAAAATTTGAGGCGAATCATTTTCGGGGTCCAGCGAAATGAACAGGGCTTTGAAATGGTTTTTATCTGAAGGGGTTAGTTTTTGAAATACCCGGGCTGCTTGCTCCAGGATTAGCGGGCATGTGTGCCCACACCCCGCATAAACCGCCGATACCAAAACCACCTGCCCTTTAAAGTCCGAAAGGCGAACGGTTTGCCCGCGATGATCCAGAAGCTCAAAGTCCGGTGCGCGGAATTCGGTGCGTAATTTTTCCGCCGGAAAGGGCAAGGTTTCCGTATTGGCCCGGGAATCCGACGGAAAAATCCAGGAAAATACCACCGCCGCAAAAATTACCACCATAAACCCGCTTCCCACATAAGGAATGAGTATCCGTTTATTGAATTGGAACACCTGCACCAATTGCCTCCACCACACCGCCAAAATTACAATGCTAATTAAAATGGGCTGGAGCAGAAACATTACCACATAGCTCCATTGCATGGTTCCCGTAGCCGGGTCATATTGAAAACACCACACTTTAAAATCGGCAGCAAACGATGCAAACGGGCCGGAATTCGTAGGCAATAGGATGACAACAATTAGCAACACGGTAAAAAAGAACAGGACAGACAACATCAACACAGCAAAACGCCAGCTAACAATAAAGTCCTGAATACGATTGTATACACCCATGTTAACCCCATTCGTTAATTAAGTAGCTGAATAAATAGCGGGGCTTCCCCGTACATAACGGCAAAGCCCCATGGCCTTCATCCCTGACCAATGTTTTAGTTAACGGACCCACCACACATCCGCCAATGCCTTCCAGTTGGCGAAATAATACACCATAAACGAAATTAACAGAACAAAAACCAGCACCACCGTTCCGGGTACTTTATGGGCAATCTGTTCGAATTTTTCATCTTTCTTCCTGGAGAAAATTTCCATACTCAGTTTAAATTTTTCGGCTGGCTGCCATCCATGAAACGGCTGACCGGCAATGGATTTACCAAAGAACACGGCCAATACGGTTAATACAATAAAGATGAGGGCGCCGGTAAACGCCAGAATTCCGCCTATCCCCAGCACACCTAAGAAGAAATGCGCCGCCGCATCAAACCCGGCGGAAAGGGGAGCACCGGTAAAATTGACATCCCAGTGACGTCGGGGCACACCATAGGAACCGGCGAAAGACATTCCCAGCGATAACAGCACAACACCCGAAGCAAAAATGTACGGCTGAACCCGTGCCCATTTTTTGAAATAAAAATCACGCTGGAAAATTAGCGGCACCACGTAATAGGTTAATCCCATGAAAGCCAAGGTTGTACCCCCAACAACTGTGGCGTGAAAATGTCCGGGGATGCGCAACGTATTGTGAGCGATAATATTAATTTGTTCGGTTCCCAGGGTAACGCCGGTAATGCCACCGATAAAACCAAAGATAACAATGGACAGAAAAATTGAAGCAAAACCGGGATCACCCCACGGTGCAGAGGTTAACCAGTTAAAGATACCCCGGGTAAATCCCTTCAGTCGTTGAGCTACTTCGATGGAAGCCGGTACTGTAAACCCGTGAATCATTGAGGCCAACACAGCCAGGTACATGGCATAGGATGTATTCCAGATTTTCCAGGAGGCGTTCAAGCCCGGATCCACCAGCAGGTGATGGGCCGAAGCCAGATTAATAAACAGGATGTAAAACACAAAAGCCGCCCGACATACCGTTTCATTCAGGGGTTTGGCGCCGGTGGTCAACGTTGCCATGAAGTACCACACCGCAACCATGGCCGCCACATTAATTTGCTGGGAAGGATGCCCCAGTCCCCACCATACCAGCCGGTACCAGCCCGCATCGATGTGTTCCACCAACCCTAATGACCACAAAAAGCTGGGAATCATTACCGTTGCCCCGTGTAACAGGGTGACCACCGCAATAATGGCAGCCGCCAGCGCCCCGTAAGCAACCAGGGGCATGGAGCCTTCGTAGGTTTTGTCCCGGCGGGCAATGTAGACCGTGGCAAAAAAATTAAAGACCGCAATCAACGTACCTACCGCAAAGAAAATAATCCCCAGATAAAACAACGGATGGGCTTTTAATGGCGGATAGGACGTCATTAACACATCGCCTTTGCCAATTAGCACAATATAATCCACCATTAATGCACCCACGACCATCAGAACGTAGGCTACCCACGCTACTTTCCGGGAAAACAAGCGGCTGTTCAATAGGCTGGTGCCGGCAAAGTACAAAATGGCTATTTCAAAAGAGATAATCCAGAAAATTAGCATATTCAACCCATGCAACGTTAATACCCGGTAAAACCACATAGCTGGTAACAGATGTACCGCAGACCACCGGGTAAGCGCGATAAGCAGTGCCGCAATGGCACCGATCAGAAAAAACACCACCGCTGCCACGGCATGCGCCTTAATAAAAAATTGTGCATCCAGACATACCGGCAGTCCGGTGGTGTTGCACGTGCGGTATCGCCCTTCTAAAAAGTTACCCATAGTTTTCCTCTCCTATTCTACAATGATTTGACCTGTCATTAAATGATGGCCAATGCCGCAAAATTCATTGCAAATGACCTGAAAAATGCCTTTGCTGGTGGGCGTCAGTGTCAGAACGTGGTCATACCCCGGAAGTACCTGAAAGTTAATATTAATGGGAAGCACGGAAAAACCATGCTGCAGATCCACGGAAGAAATGTGTAACCGGTACGTTTGACCCTCCTTCAGTTTCAATATTGGGTACCAGCGCCACATCTGCCCCATTAAATACGCATCGCCACCCGGCGAAGGCTCCACGACCGGAATGCCGTTTTTTTCCCCAACTTTATTGGTTTCCACAAAACGATTTACCCGTTTCTGAAACTCTGCAGGGGTAACGGCATAGGATTCGCCGGTACTGTTTTGTTTTCCTTTGAAGTGCCAATAGGGCATGGCCAAAAACATAACCATACACCATACCAGCGCAACGCCCACCCATAGGCGTTCGCTGCCTTCCGGGGGTTTAAACCAATTGGATTCCGGTGATTTAATACTCATTGGTTTCCTCCTGCGTTGTTAAGGTAACAGTGCTTTGGCCATGGTAACAATCTGATACCATCCCCAAATGGTGTAGGAAAGAATGGGGATCAAAAGTCCCAGGGCCAGCAAAAGCCAGGGGTTATCCATTAACTTCTGAAGGGGATGCTTTTGATTGCCTTCCATAATGCCCTCCTTTTTTTTATGATTACGGGAATTGCCGGCGACAATGCGGATAACACAATCCAAACGAATAAAACACCGCCGGTAATGGCCATCAGTCCACCCAAACCCACCAAACCCATACCAACGAATTCCCTCAGGGTACTGATGTGCTGTTCGGCACCATAAACTTTCCGGGCCAAACCGGCCAACCCAAACCCGACGGCAAAAATGGTTTGACCAAAACCAAAAATTACCGGTTGCCAGGCACTCATCCGCTTTAGCGAACCTGCCGGGATGGGAAAACCAAACCGTTCCAGCAGAAGATATGCCATCACCATGTAAATTACTGTTACAGAGCCTATAGCCGCATGATAGTGGGCGGGAACCAGCGTATTGGAAACCCGAATCAGCGCCCCCAAAACAAAGCCGGTCAAAATCAAAACAACGCTGGTTAAGAACCCCCATAGCATTCCCCGGTTGGCAACCGAAACCGTATTGCCATATCGCCAATACCGATATCCAATACCGAAAAGCATCACCAACACACCGGGGAAAATGCCAAATTGCATAAGCCGCGTAAATTGGACGTAGTAAACGCCGGGATTAGCTGCATGAAATGCCAAATACGGAGCATAAAGGATTGGAAGCACCAACACGGCAAATGCCGTATTTACCCATCGCAGGGAAGGAACAGATGGCGGATGCACTTTCGCCAGCACAATTAACCACACATTCAACATCCCCACAACATTGACTACCTGTAACACATGCCCTGCACCCCAGAACAGCCAATCGTAACGAAGGGTAATATTTTCCGGATACGGAAATCGTAAGTAAGTAATACCCAATGTGGCGACGGTTATCAGAAATGCCAGTGCAGCCCACCGAAGACCCCATTGCACTTCCACCGGTAATACGGGGTGTCCCGGATCCACAAGAACACGACGTTGCAGTGGAAATGGATCGAAGTAAGTCAACACTAATGCCAGTAAAATGCAGCCCATCCCAATAAAAAACAACGGATGATCCAGCACAGGTATGTAGTTGGACATCACAGGTGTTGCATTGGATGCCCCACTGGCCAGCAACAGCACAATTCCAATACTTGCCAGGTAGGGCGGTTCAATTAGCGAAACGATTTTATTCCGTTTTCCGGGAAGTAATGCATACAACGAAGCTAAAATAGAGGATAACCACACAAACAGTGAAAGATTGACATGGACGACCAGGCTTCGACGGGCAAATTCAGGATCGGTCATGAGATGGTGTAAGCCAGGAGCACGTCCCACCACCAACACAAACGATAAAAATCCCGCTAAAAGCAACGAGACAATCCCTACCACCAACCACTGTTGAGACCTCTGGTATGCATCCATAAATCCATTCCCCCTCAGCCATCATTTAATGGACTTCGTTGTCCACTGAACAAGAGTTTACGAAACCCAATAACAGACTGTCAAGTCCATTATTTATTTTTGTAAACTTTTCTATATTGGCAACATTATTTATCTGGAGAGTATTTATAGATGCAAAGCATGTTTCCGAACGAGAGCGGTTCTTTTCCGGAAACGCTTTGCGTGGGTGAGGTCAATTCATCCTTTGCTGGATATTGCTCATTTGGAAGACTAAATTGTAATTCAGCATGGATTAGGAAGTAGAACAGCATAACGAGGATTAAGGTCGAAGCTCATGAAGTTAACACAAACTGCTGAGTACGCATTGCGGGTAATGGCAATTATTGCCTCTCTGGAACCCGGGAAGCCCGTTCGAGCAATGGATTTAACCGACAAAACCGGAATTCCGCCGCATTACTTATCCAAAATTATGCGGCGATTGGTAGCAGCGGGATTGCTAAAATCTCAAAAAGGTCGTGGTGGGGGGTTTGTACTGGCCCGTCCATTGTCTGAAATATTTTTTTCCGATATTTTAAAAGCCGTTAATTACAACACCGAAGCTGCCGTGTGCGTGTTCGGCTGGGAAGAATGCAGTGAGGAGAATCCCTGCCCCCTGCATTTTTTCTGGCGGGATGTGAAAAACTATTTCAGTCAGTGGGCCGAAAAACATACCCTGAAAGAGGTTAAAGAGGTTTTACCCGAGGTTGGTAATCCGCAGGTGTAGCCGGGCGTTATTTCTTTAACCGAAGCTCCTTGCGGACTTGCCCCACCACCGTTCGCAATTCCCGGGCAATTATTGTGCGGTGTTTACGAATTGTCTGTCGGGCATATTGATTTGCATGGTCCGATACGACCCGCACGCTGTAAATTGGCACCGGCCCGTTTTTTTGCAATTCCCGGGCAATCCAGTACAATTCCATATCCACCAATGCCGCACCGGTACGGCGATGAAGTGCCTGCACCTGTTCCTCTGATTCTACCGGTTCCGGAACTGTTACCTGAACTGCGGTAGGCCATTCCCTTCCGGAAAAAAGTGCCAGAGGCAACGTGTCCCCTGCTTCATTGCACACCATTTGAACGGCCACAGCATCTCCCACGGAGAAATCCTTTACCAGCGCACCGGAAATGCCAACATTTACTACCACCTGCGGGGGAATTTCCGTCCACCAGCGAGACATTAGTGAGGCATCTTCAACACCCAGGCCGACTTCCACCAGCCGTATCCCCGGTGCCAATTCAAACAGGCGCATGCTCCCCTGCTGTTGTAATAACACCGCCTTTCCCCAAAAATGAAAAATGGCCCGTGATTCAAACGGCAATGCGGTTACAAAATACACCATTGTGAACTTCCCAATGAATGTGTTCCGGTAATTCCCGGAATATTTTTGAAATCGCCATCTTCTTTCTAAATTACAGGTTCTAATTTAACCAGGAGTTTAAGAATGGCCATTCAAATTCGTATTTACCGGAAAGATAAATCCGTACCCCTCCCGGAACGCAAAACGCCCCGGTCGGTTGGGTTGGATGTGTACGCCGCAGAAGAAGTCCACCTTTACCCCGGACAGCCGATGCTGGTACCCACAGGCTTAATCATCGAATCCCCGCCGGGATATTTCTTTAAAATTTTTATCCGCAGCGGTCTGGCCATTAAACACGGCATCAGCTTAATTAACGATGTGGGAATTGTGGACGAAGACTACTGCGGTCCCGAAGATGAAGTGCGCATCGGCCTGATTCGCCATTACAATCCCAACGATCCACACCAAAATAAGCCGTTCATCATTGAAAAAGGTATGCGCATTGCTCAGTTGATTTTCGAGAAAAATGAATTTCCGGAGATTGAGTGGGTGGAACAGGACCGCCCCGATTTTGCGGGAAAAAGCCGCGGCGGGTTTGGTTCCACCGGCATGAAATAAGCCCTGCGCCCCGGAAAGCAGTTGCGCTCTCTGGAATTTCGTCGTATTATTATCACCTAAAATTAGTTCAAGAATTGGAGGCTCATTACCATGAACATACAGATCACCAAACCCGCATTAAAGAAAATCCTGGAACTCAAGGAGCAGATGGATCAGCCCATTGCCGGCCTGCGCATTATTGCGGATGCGACCTCCCCGTTCCGGGTCAATTACAACCTGGCCTTTGTACCCGAAGGGGACAATCTGGAAGAAGACACAGTGGTGGAAATTGAAGGGCTGAAAGTTTTTGTCGATCCGGAGAGCGTACCATACATGGACGGGGTCACACTGGATTTTATTGACAACCCGTTTGGTGGGAACTTCCGCATCGATGCCCCGCCCCCACCGCGGCCCAAATTGGAAGGCCCACTGGCAGAACGCCTGCAGCGATTGGTGGACGAACAGATTAATCCGGCCCTGCGCCTGCACGGCGGCTGGGTGCAAATTGTGGACGTGCAGGAAGATCGCGTATTCGTGGAACTGGGCGGTGGTTGCAAGGGCTGTGGCATGGTGGACGTAACCCTCAAGCAAGGGGTTGAGGTGCTCATCAAACAAAACATTCCGGAAATTAAAGAAGTGCTGGATGTTACCGACCACGCCGGGGGCACAAATCCGTATTACCAACCCTCTAAATAATTCATGAAACCGGTCGTATTGATTTCCACCTATGCCCTGGGGC
>WGBF01000426.1 GCA_015494485.1 bacterium
ATACCTATAGAAAATTAAAGAATAGGCTCAAATTTGCAAAAATAAGAAAATATTAACATTTTTATGTTCGATGTTCCAGAATAACTCTGGTTTACGTGTTGAAAAAATTTTAACGACACATCCTACGAATAATCAAGGGGCGGTATAAATATGGAAAAAACGTCTCAGAATTCAAAATTAAAATTCAAATTGTGTGATGAATGGCAAGGGTTGTAATAACAGCAACCCGATGAGAGTCGAAACAGTGTCTATAAGGCAATGATAATTTATTTACTCACCCGGTATAAATAACCGTTGACATCAACGATTCCTACCATTATATTAGCACGTCAAAAATACGACAAAAAAAGTCGGGTTTCGATGTTAAAGCTGAGTAAAAAAGTTGAATATGCGTTAATTTCCATGATTTATATGGCGGAAAAATCGCCGGGGGAATTGACAACGGCCAAGGAATTATCGCAGCAATTTCGTATTCCCTCGGAGATTATGGGGAAAGTGCTGCAGGGGCTGGCCCGTCAGGGTTTAATTAAATCCGTGCAGGGGGTAAAGGGCGGCTATCAACTGCCCCGTAATTTAAATGAAATTTCGTTAGCACAGGTCATCACCTCTGTGGATGGTCCCATTCAAATTGTAAATTGTGTGCAACATGATGACCGGTGCGAATGCGACCAATTTGATACCTGCAATATTCGTTCCCCAATGGAACAGGTTCAATACAGCATTTATCAGTTCCTGGATCAAATTACATTGAATGATTTGCGCAATCATAATTGGCAGTATGTGCGCATTCCGCAGTTGCAAACATAACAGGCCAAGGAGGTAATGGGTATGCCAACCAAAGAAGAGGTGTTAGAAGTACTTAAAAACGTCAACGACCCGGAAATTATGATGAACATTGTGGATTTGGGTCTTGTCTATGATGTGATTATTGAAGGCAATAAAGTGCACGTTAAAATGACCCTTACAACCCCGATGTGCCCCGTAGGGCCAATGATTGAAAAAGAAGCCAAAGAACTCATTGAAGAAATGGAAGGGGTTGATGAGGCGGTGATTGAAATTGTGTGGGATCCACCGTGGAATCCCGGCATGATGAGCGACGAAGCCAAAATTGCATTGGGATACGATGTATAAAATGAAAATGTTAAAACCGTAAAATCAGGAGTAATTGAGTTATGAGTACAAATAAATTCATCATAGAGGATTTGCACGCGAATGTGGAAGGGCAGCCCATTTTAAAAGGTGTGAATCTGGAAATTGAGATTGGTCAGGTGCATGCCCTGATGGGGCCCAACGGGTCCGGTAAAAGTACGCTGGCCAATGTGATTATGGGCCATCCGGCATACGAAGTAACCCGGGGACGAATTTTATTTAAGGGACAGGACATTCTGGAGCTGGAAACGGATGAGCGCGCCAAGCTGGGGCTGTTTCTGGCTTTCCAGTATCCGGTTGAAATTCCGGGTGTCACAGTGGTTAAATTTCTGAAGCGCGCACTTGAGCACAAGCTGGAAGCCACAGAACCCGGCAAAAAGCTCCCTGTGACCGAGTTCTTGAAGGAGCTAAAGGAGAACATGCGCTATCTGGGGCTGGATGAAAAATTCGTAAACCGGTATTTAAATGAAGGCTTCTCCGGTGGCGAGAAAAAGCGGCTGGAAATTGTGCAGATGTTAACCCTGAAGCCGGAATTTGCCATTCTGGACGAAACTGACTCCGGTCTGGATATTGACGCCTTGCGAATTGTCGCCAGTGGTGTGGAAAAATTGCGCGGCCCGAAATTCGGTGCGCTGGTCATCACCCACTATCAACGCATTTTGAACTACATCAAGCCGGACCGCATCCATGTGATGTTCGATGGGCGCGTGGTGCTTTCCGGTGGTCCGGAACTCAGCGAACAGCTGGAAGCTCAGGGATACGATTGGATTAAAGAAAAATACGGAGTGGAAGAAGTTTCCGCTTCATAAAACGAGAGGAGACATGTTATGAAATCCTTAACCGACGTTAATCTGGGCGTTAGTCCCGATAAATATAAATACGGATTTCACGATCCGGAAACTGCAGTATTTAAACCCCGCAAAGGGCTGAGCAAAGAAGTGGTAATGCAAATTTCTGAGCACAAGCAGGAGCCGGAATGGATGCGGGAGTTTCGGTTGCGGGCGCTGGAAATTTTCATGAAAAAGCCCATGCCCAACTGGGGGCCGGATTTGTCCGCACTGGATTTTGATGATATTTATTACTACGTGAAACCGGCAGACAAGCAGGTGCGCAGCTGGGACGATGTGCCGGAAAACATTAAAAAAACCTTCGACCGCCTGGGAATTCCGGAAGCGGAACGCAAATTCCTGGCCGGTGTGGGGGCGCAGTACGATTCCGAAGTGGTTTACCACAACATTCGTGAGGAGCTGGAAAAGAAAGGCGTTATTTTTGTTGACCCGGAAACGGCAGTTCGGGAATACCCGGATCTGGTAAAAGAATACTTCGGTACGGTGATTCCGCCGGAGGATAACAAATTCGCCGCGCTCAACAGTGCGGTGTGGTCTGGTGGAAGTTTTATTTACGTCCCGCCCGGTGTGAAAGTGGACATTCCGCTGCAGGCCTATTTCCGCATTAATACCAAAAATATGGGGCAGTTTGAACGCACCCTGATTATTGCCGACGAAGGCAGTTTTGTTCACTACGTGGAAGGCTGTACGGCACCCATTTACACCACCGATTCGCTTCACAGCGCGGTTGTGGAAATTATCGCTAAGAAAGGTGCGCGGGTGCGGTATTCCACCATTCAAAACTGGTCCGGCAATGTGTACAACCTGGTCACCAAGCGCGCCGTGGCGTACGAAGAAGCAACGGTGGAATGGGTGGACGGCAACATCGGCAGTAAGATTACCATGAAATACCCGGCCGTGTTTCTGATGGGCCGTAAAGCCCACGGCGAAATTCTCTCCATTGCCTTTGCCGGTAAGGGACAGATTCAGGACACCGGTGGTAAGGTGGTGCACGTGGCAGACGAAACCACATCGCTGATCACCTCCAAGTCCATTAGCAAAGATGGCGGGCAGGCCAGCTACCGTGGATTGCTCAAGGTGTATCCGGACTTGAAAGGGGTAAAATCCCATGTGGTGTGCGACGCGTTGATTATGGACCCCGATTCCCGCAGCGATACCTACCCCTACATCGAAATTGAATCCGATGATGTGTCCATTGAACACGAAGCACGGGTGAGCAAGATTAGTGAAGACCAGTTGTTTTACCTGATGAGCCGCGGACTGACCGAACAGGAAGCAGCCACCATGATTGTAAACGGCTTTCTGGAACCGCTGGTCAAACAATTGCCGATGGAATATGCAGTGGAATTGAATCGCTTAATTGAACTGGAAATGGAAGGTTCTGTCGGTTAAGCGAATGCCTGTTAAAAATTAAAGGAGTTTTTCGATGAGTAGTGTAAGTACACCGGAAAAAGCAATTGAATATTTCAATAGAGATACATTAAAAACATTTTTGACCCGTCGCCAGGAGCCGGCGTGGATGGTAAAGTTCCGTGAGGAAGCCCTCAGTTTGTTTGAAATGCTGCCCTGGCCCACAACGGCTGACGAAGAATGGCGCCGTACCAATATCAGCAATATCTCGTTTGGGGATTTCCATTTTCTGGAGAATGAAGTCCCGGCAGCGGGAACCCAGGCAGGGCAAGTCGACGGATTGGCGGGCCGCATTCACTTCCGGGGCTACGTGCCGAGCGAAGCGGTGCTCAGCCCGGAACTGCAGCAAAAAGGGGTGGTATTTACCACCCTGGCCGATGCGGTCAATTCCCATCCGGAACTCATTCGGGAATATTTTATGACCCGCAATGTGCGGCCCGGCGAGGGAAAGTTCGAAGCGCTGCACGCGGCATTCTGGACGCACGGGGTGGTGTTGTACGTGCCCCGTAATGTGGAAATTGAACAGCCATTTCTGACCATTTTTGAGGAAGTTGGGGAGCAAAAGGCGACCTTTCCGCATGTGCTGGTCATTCTGGAACCGGGGGCAAGAGCCGCCTTTTTAAGTGAAATTATTAGTGGCGATAAAGGCGCTGTGTTCCGCAATTCCGTCATCAACCTGTTTGTACAGGATAACGCCGCCCTGAAATATGCGGAAGTGCAGAATTTAAACGAATCGTCCTACAACTTCATGAACGGATGGAGCGAGCTGCAACGGGATGCCCATATTTATTCCCTCATTGGTACGTTTGGCAGCAAATTAACCAAGAACCGATTGGGTGGCGGTGCCATGGGGCCCGGTGCGGATGCGGAACTGCACGGGGTGTATTTTGCGCATCACAAGCAGCATTTTGACCAGCGCACCATTCAGTACCACGAAGCACCCCACGCCCGCACCAACGTATTTTACAAAGGCGTGGTGAAGGACAAGGCCCATACCATTTACCAGGGACTGATTCGGGTATTTAAAGGAGCGCAAAAAACGGATGCCTATCAGCAAAATAAAAACCTGTCCTTAAACGACGGGGCACGGGCAGATTCCATCCCCAGTCTGGAGATTGAAGCCAATGACGTCCGTTGTACGCATGGTGCCACGGTGGGGAAGGTGAACGAGGAAGAAGTGTTCTACCTCATGTCCCGCGGGTTGCCACGCGCGGAAGCGAAAAAACTTCTGGTGGAAGGTTTCCTGGATGAAGTGATTTTGCAGGCGCCGCAGGTTATTCAGGATATTCTGCATCCCTGGGTGGCGCGGAAGCTGGAGAGCATTCAGGAATAAGAAGTGGCATGAAAAGCATTTCAAGAATTGTGAACGGCACCTGCCAGACTGTCCTGTCCGGCAGGTGTTTTTGTTGAAAGGAAAGCCGTGGAGAGGGATGATTCCCCTGGGAAATACAAAACAGTAGATTCTGACCACCATCGCAGTTAACTTTGCAGGGTAAATAAAACGAACGAGTCAGAAAATATGGCAAAGTGGATTCCGACATTTCCGGAAAGCGAGTTTACCAATCGGGTAAAGGTGTTTGAGTATGATGGCGAGCGCATTGCCATCTTTAAGCTGGACGACGGCTATTACGCCATTGACGATGAGTGCTCCCATGCCCATGCTTATCTGTCCGAAGGGGAATTATTTGACCACATGGTCGCATGCCCGCGCCACGGTGCCCGTTTTGACGTACGCACTGGTAAAAACTTAACCCTCCCGGCGGTACGACCGGTCAGATCGTATCCCACGCGGGTCGAGGAGGGGATGGTGTACATCGAGGTGGATGAATAACCGGAGGGGATATGCCCACCCAATCAGACATTCAACAAGCCATTCAGGCATTATCATTTAATCCGTACACGGTTCGGGAAGATTTTCCGATTTTAAGCGAAATATTCCAGCGGGGAGAAAAACAGGTGCCCCTGGTTTATCTGGATAATGCCGCCACTACCCAAAAACCCCGGCAGGTATTGGACACCATTCTGCACTACTATCACCACGAAAATGCCAATGTGCACCGGGGTATTCACACGTTGGCGGAACGGGCTACGGAAAAGTACGAAAATGCCCGTAAGAAGGTCGCTGAGTTTATTGGGGCGCCTTCGGAGAAAACCATTGTCTTTACGCGGGGAACCACAGAAGCCATCAATCTGGTGGCGGGCAGTTGGGGACGAAAATTCCTGAAAGCGGGCGATGTGGTGCTGTTAAGCGAAATGGAGCACCACAGCAATATCATCCCCTGGCAACTGCTGTCGCAATCCATTGGTATTGAACTGCGCTACATTCCGGTAACGGAAGAGGGTACCCTGGTGCTGGACCAATTGCCCCAATTGGTGGACGAGCGCGTTAAGTTGATTTCCGTAACGCACATGTCCAATGTGTTTGGCACCATCAATCCGGTGAAAGAGATTGTGGCCTTTGCCCACGAACGGGACATCCCGGTGCTGGTGGACGGTGCCCAGAGTGCACCTCACATGCCGGTGAATGTTCAGGAATTGGGCTGTGATTTTTACGCCTTTTCCGGTCACAAAATGTGCGGACCGACTGGCATTGGCGCACTGTATGCTACTGAACGCTGGCTGGAGGAAATGGACCCCTATCATGGCGGCGGAGAAATGATTCGCTCCGTGTGGTGGGACCGCGCCACCTGGAACGACATTCCTCACAAGTTTGAAGCCGGTACCCCTAATATTGCCGGTGCCATTGCCTTTGGTGCGGCCATTGATTACCTGCAACGCCTTGGGATGGATGCCATTCACCAATACGAACAGGCATTAACCCGGTATGCGCTGGAGCGGTTAGAGGATATTCCCGGCTTTCGTATATTTGGTCAGGCGCCCGAGCGTGGGGGCGTGATATCCTTTTATGTGGGCAATATTCATCCCCATGATGTGGCCCAGTTTCTGGATGCTGACGGGGTAGCTGTCCGGGCTGGCCACCATTGTGCCCAGCCGCTAATGCGCAAACTGGGTATTCCCGCAACAGCACGGGCCAGTTTTTACTTTTACAACACCCCGGAAGAAGTGGATATTCTGGTTCAAAGTATTCGCAAATTGAAGGAGTTTTTTGGCGATGGCTTTTGATGATTTGTATCAGGAAATTATTCTGGACCATTACCGCAATCCCCATAATTTTGGTGAAATACAACGGTCCTGCACCATCGTAGAAGAAGACAATCCCACCTGTGGCGACCAGATTAAACTCAGCCTCTGGGTGGATGAGAATAAGACCATTCAGGACATCAAATTCAGTGGGCAGGGATGTGCCATTAGCATTGCTTCTGCTTCCATTATGACCGAAACGGTGAAAGGGAAGACAACCAATGAGGCCAGAGAAATTGCCGACACCATCATCACTACCATGCGGGGAGAAGGTGAGCCCGATGTGCTGGATGAATACGGTGATTTAATCGCCCTGAAAGGGGTAATTCAATTTCCGGCGCGGGTGAAATGTGCCACCCTGGCCTGGCACGCCCTGGAAGAGGCTTTGCAGAAAGCAGAGACGGGGGAGTAAGGTTTAATTTCGGGAATTAAACGCCCCGGATGGGGTTTCACTCGGTCCGCGAAGAAAAGTAAGAATAAAAGTAATATTGAAAATCCATCGTTGCGTTCTTCGTTTCACTTTTATTGTTTTATTCCAAGTTATAATGTGCCATTCATTCATCTACTCAGTGGCTTATTCAAAAATGGTTTTTAAATCCGGTTCCTAATTGCACATGAAAGGAATATTTTAGTTTTAAAGATGGTTGCCAGGAGTTTTTCCTTGTTCGCATAAGCATCTCCACTAAAGCACTAAATTAAATTCAGCATGAGCCAAAGTAATACCTATTTGTATGAATTGAATTTTTTAACCGGATGGTTTTTTCTTTGGTTTAAATGAGCTAGATGTATATAATACGATTCAAGTAACGTATTCGATTAACAGAGGTGGTGAAATATTTGATGCCTCTTCCATTCTTGCCGAATAGTCAAAAATTGCTGAAATTCGTTTGACCAATCATAAACTGCTGGAACTTTTGAAGAGCAAAAAGAAAAAATGGAAGAGATAAGGATTGATGAATGGCCTAATCACAGGGAAAAGGAGAGTAAACGGTTAAATTTGTTTTGAATTGTGATATTATTTGCAGTATATTGCACATAATCGCAGAATTATTTGCAGTATAGAGCTGAAATGATAAAAGAAGCTGTCTTAAAACAGGTATTGTTAGAACAAAGAGAACTAGTGAAAATTTTGCCTGAGTATATTGACCGGGAGCTCCTTAAAGAAATCTCATTTTTGATAAAACTTAAACATATAGTTGCAATAACTGGACATAGAAGGGCAGGTAAATCTGTGTTCCTCTCGCAGATTATAGACAGATATTACGGAATCGATAACATATATTATCTCAACTTAGATGATGAGCGGCTTGCCTCGGTTACTCTTGAGGATATGAATACTGTTATTGAAGTATTGTATCTCCTTTTTGGAAGGAAAAAGGTAATCTTTTTGGATGAAATTCAGAATCTTGCTGGATGGGAGAGGTTTGTATCCAGGCTTTATAACGAAGGGTATAAGATATATATCACCGGTTCTAACGCAAAATTGCTTTCCTCAGAACTTTCGACCTTTCTAACAGGAAGATATATTGAAACGGAAATTTATCCTTTTTCTTTCCGAGAATTTCTTACGTATAGAGGAATTCATATAGATGACCACAAGAACCTTTATAAAACAGAAGTCAAAGCTGAAATCCGCAGGTTGTTTGATGAATATTTATTAACAGGAGGTTTTCCGGAAGTAGTAAAGTATAAAGAGTTATCTTTACTCAGAACCCTCTTTTCAGATGTTATAACTAAAGATGTAGTGGGAAGATACAGAATAAAAGAGGTTAGAACTATAAAAGAAATTGCCCATTTTTTAATCTCTAATGCTGCAAAAGAATTCTCCTACAACAGGCTTAAAAATATCTATAAACTGGGGAGTGTTCACACAATTAAGAATTATATTGATTACCTTGTAGCAACCTATATGTTTTTTGAATTGCCAAAGTTTTTTTACTCATTAAAAGAAGTTCAGACAAGGACAAAGAAAATATATGTTATTGACAATGGACTTATCAATGCAGTGGGATTTTCTCCCACACCTGATACAGGAAGATTATACGAAAACCTTGTTTTTAATGAACTCAAGCGCAGAAAGAAGGACGTTTATTACTACAAAGACAGGCAGGGAAAAGAAATTGATTTTATTGTCCAGGATAAAAAGAAAATTGTTGAATGTATACAGGTTTGTTTTAATCTTGAAGATGAAGCTACCTTTCGCCGCGAAATAAAGAGCCTTTTGGCAGGTATGGAAAAGTTTAGCTTAAAAAAAGGATTAATTCTAACAGGGAATAGTGAAGATAGGATTAAAATAAAGGGAATGGAGATACTTACAGTTCCTTTATGGAAATGGTTACTTAGTGAAGATATTTAACTATTGGAATGTTTCAAATAAAAGAATACAGTTAATTAAGATAAAGAGATTAAGAGACAGCCAGTAGGCTGAGTTTCAACAGTGAGTGAAGCGTAGCGAAACGAGCTGTTGAAGCTTAAGAACTCTCTTTTGAAAATAGTTTTCTTCCCCAAAATCGCTAGAAAATACGGAGGAGAAAGCCATGAAAGAATTAAGATTTTATTGGGTGAGGAAGTATATGAAAAATTCATTTGAATTGTACCTAAAAATGTTAAAGATGGCATTTGAGAGTAAGATACTTCTTTTTAATTATTAAAAAACTCATCCCTCATCCCAATATCTTCCATATCCATGTACAAAATCTTCAACCCCTCTTGCCGGTGGCGGTACCAAATTCGCTATTGCAGTGCTTGAACCAGATGATAGTAAAAGCGAATGGCCTGCGTAAAACTGTCCGTGCGCACCCGTTCGTTAA
>WGBF01000427.1 GCA_015494485.1 bacterium
ATATTATTACGTTTGTATTTGATGAATTGGTAGAACCTGCAACGGTAAGTGCTGAAAAGATTTTACTTACCAGTGACGGGGATACTCTGGAGCATAAATTCTTGCTGACCACCCATCAAAAAACGCAGTCCGTTTTGACGGTTCAACCGGTTACCCCATTGCAGCAAGACCGGCATTACACGGTGTTGTTGGACTCCGGAATTACGGATACGCTGGGAAACCGAATGGAGAATCCGATTGAGGTGAGTTTTAAAACGTCCCGGTATGCCTATTATGAACAGCAAAAGATTGAAGATTTTACCGTACCCGGGGATTGGTGGCAACCCAATGGGAGTGGTTCAACAGTGGGGATTGTGGTCAGCGGGACCAAGTGGGGCTACACCAAGACTACCGTTTTACCGGCGGACCGGCCCAAACGGGCGGCATTTTTGAATTACCAATGGGATCCCGATGCACAGGAGTGGTTGATTCGGGAATATTTATCAGCCGGTACACCGTACAACGTGACATTTGATACCTCCTGGGTGTTACAATGCTATGTATATGGGGATGGCAGCGGCAACAAATTACGCTTTGCCCTGGATGACCGAGTACCCAGTTCCGCGGCTTCCAATCACGAAGTGAGTCAATGGATTACGGTGGACTGGATTGGATGGCGGTTGGTGGAATGGGATTTAAGCGATCCCAACAGCGTTGGGAGCTGGATTGGCGATGGGTCGCTGGATGGTACACTCCGTTTCGATAGTTTTCAGTTAACCCACGAGCCCGGATCTCCCCTGAGTGGTACCATTTATTTTGACAATTTGCGGTTGGTGAAGAAAACGACGGTGGGCATTGCACTGGCAAATGCAAATTTGCTGGCACAATTTACCCTTGCTCAGAATTATCCCAATCCCTTTAACCCGGCAACCACGATCGAATTTACGTTGCCGAACAGTGGTAAAGCAAAACTGGTAATTTACGATATTCTGGGGCGGCAGGTGGATGTGGTATTTGACCAGTTCTTAAATGCGGGGCATTACAAAATTGTTTACGATGCTCATCACCTGTCCAGTGGAATTTATGTGTATCAGTTAATTACCCCGCAAGGGAGATTGTCCCGCCGGATGGTGGTGTTGAAGTAACAAAGACATCAAAAAAACTGTAATAACTAACGATTTGTTGAAAAAGAAAATGGATTTTGCTTAAAATAGCTTAATTTTATAATTTTAGGTGGTGATTAAACAAAATGTAACTTCCCATTTGAAAAAGTAATAGGATTGAGAAAGTGATATTCGTTTGATTCTGGAGCAAATTCAGTTATTGAACGAAATGAAGAAGCGATTAACACTTCTCATATTCCTCATTCTTGCATTTACCATTCCTGGTGACAGTCAGCCTTTTATTCCTCCTCAGCCCACAGCCTGGTGCAATGATTACGCCAATGTGCTGGAGACCTGGCAGGAAGATTCCCTCAATGCGTTGCTGGGTGAATTTGAGCGCCGCACATCCAACCAGTTTTTTGTTGCCATTTTCAACCGTATACCGGAAGGGACGTATCTGGAAGACTTTGCCGTGCGCTTATTTGAAAAATGGCGTCCCGGATTACCGGATAAAAATAACGGGCTTCTCATTGTATTATTCACCGAAGACCGCAAAGCCCGCATTGAAGTCGGGTATGGTCTGGAAGATGTGGTCCCGGATGCGTTGGCCCGGCGCATCCTTATAAATAAGATGATTCCGTTCTTTAAAGAAGGGCAATACTATCGCGGGTTGATGGCCGGTTTGAGCATCCTGATGGCGGCCACGGAAGGAAAATACCAGATACCACTGGATGAAGAAGGCGGTGGAGGCTGGAATTTCGAAAAAATTTTGTTGTGGATTATTGTCATTGTTACCATCATCATAGCCGGGATTGCTATTTTAATCAGCGCATTTCTGGAATCGGCCGGAGTAACCTGTAGTTCAGAAGGGACCCACAAATCATCTTCCCAGTCTGCAAAACCCGCGCAGTCCGGTGGGATAGGCGGTACAGGAGGCTCAGGGGGCAGCGGATTCCGCGGTGGATTCGGCGGGTTGTCCGGGGGCGGCGGTGCCAGTGGTAGCTGGTAACGAATGGAAGAATAGATACGTGCCATCCAAAATCATGGGCCGGAAAAAAATCGATGAACTAATCCGGAATGCCAATTTCAATGGGATACATATCTTCCGGCTTGAACAGGAAAACCAGATCGTGTGCGTATTGGCAATCGGTGCAATCAATAATCACGGCAGTTTCGTTCGTCCAGGATAGTCGAATTTTATTTTTATCTTCCTTCCAGGCGAAATACCCAAAGGGGGTTACAAATCGCCGGCCTTCCTTCAGTAAATAAAGCATGATATCCTGAAACCGCTCGTACTGGGATTCCTCCCATAGCTGAGGGTGTACTTCCAGCACAATCGCTGCTTCATCTTTGTAATGCTGGTATTGGAACGCAAATTGGTCTGGATCTGTAACCAATCCGCGCGCACTTTCGGCATCTACGGTATGCGGAAGGATAAATAACCCGGAGTAGGGTTGACCGAAAAACCAGATTTTGATTTCAGGGAACTGCCGTAAGGCCAGTGTTGTCAGGGAATCATACCGATTGGCCGGGGCACCAAAGGTGTGCGGTGTGTAGTTAAGCGTATTTTTAATGATATCCATGCTCCATTGTAAATGATCGATCTGTTCACGCAATGAGGTGCCCTGAAATTCGGCGATGTCGTCTTCCACCCGATGGTCCCAGCCGTGCAGAAAAAATTCAAATTGAAATGTATTGAGCGATTTCAACTGTTTAATGGCATCATCGTCAGCATAAATTAAACTATTGGCAATAAGCCCCAGGCCAACCCGCAGCTTTTTCTTCGCAACAAATGCTAAAAATGTATCCCACTTTTTGTGCCGGGTCCCAACAAAGTCATCGGCTTTAATAATGGCAGCCGGTTTAAACATGGGTTGAAGCATCACATAAATTAAACTGTCTGCCGGAATGAAGCGGTAAAACGCAGCCACTGAGTCCGAAAACACCACATGATACCGTTTGCCGGGCTTTACTACATAGCTGGGAATTTGTTTTTCAAGAACATTTGTGGTGAAATCACTAATGCAGGATAAAAAAGGCTGAGGAGAAAAATTGAGGCTAAAGAAACAATACTGAATAAATATTTTCTACGCCTGCGCATTGGGCCCTCCCGGATTAAATTAGTCCAAATCCTCTCCCTCAAGCATTTGAATTGGTTTAAAAAATCTATTGTATTTTTTTAAATGATGCAAATTTTTATCACGGAGCCAGTATTTTTTGACCAATTCCTTTTTCCCTGAGAGATATCCGTTCAACCTGGAAACAATAATACCTGTTGAACTACCGCAGGAGCGAGAAATAGTGTGGTTACCGAATAATTCTTTGTGTTGCATGTGTACGATGTGGTATGAAATTATCTTCTGTGTGGCAGGGGGGTGTATTGTTTATCTGACCGGAACTTGAGAGTTCAGAATTGCTGGGGATTTGTGGTAATTCCCGCGTGAATTAATTCCAAAATAAGATAACAAAACTTCTTAAGAATACTGCGATTTCAGTCGACACCAAAAATGATACCGAAAAAGCCTCCGGGAAGTACGCGAGTTCTCCAGTGCAACAAATTCTAAGCAAAATGTAAGGAGAAAATCGTTTCTGGAGCAATGTGGGATAGTTCATGCTGTAGCGCTTGTTTGGTTCATTCATGTTCAACACAATAACCAGGAGGTGGGTTATGAAGAAAAATTTAAGATTTTGGGCGGGTTTGGCGGTGTTGATGTTAATTGGATATTCCGCTTTGCCTGCACAGCATTCAACGGTACCGGATGCGAATGATATCCGGGTGATGGTTGAATCACTGGGCTTTGACCACTCCGATTCTCCTCTGAGTACCACAATAAATAACTTTCTGAAACCGACATCGAATGATGCGGCAAAGACGCATCCGGTTTTTGAAGCCTCCACATCCCCGAATTCTTTATTGCGCGTCTCAACATCACAGGCGGTGAGTTTACTGGATAGTATTATTTATACGGATGATAATACGCTTTACCGCCAGGATCATTTTTACAATCAATCGTTATACCGGCTGGCTGTTGTGAATCAGGTGTTTGATCAAGCAACGGGTTGGAGTAACTTGACGCAATACACATATGAATATGATTCCACCGGAATGTTAGTGTATTATACCTCTCAACAATGGAACACCGACTCCAGTGAATGGGAAAATGTTCGACGTACAGCTTATTCGTATAATAGTGATGGGTATGTGGATACCCTGGTGTTTGAAATATGGGATTCCGATAGCAACCGTTGGTCACCTTATCGACGATATATTTATGAATATGATATTACCAATGGATGGGTGACGGGGATATTGGCAGACCGGTATGATGCAAATGCAGGACAATGGAATCCCAGCAATCGCTATACCTATTCCTATGACAATGATGGTAGACTGGTTTTATCCGTATCAGAACAATGGGATTCTGCAGCACTCCAGTGGACGTATTTTTCCCGTTACATGTATACCTATGATACTAACGGTAATCTACTTCATCATCGATATGAAAAGTGGGATGCTAACGCCGGCAATTGGCGCCCGGATTACCAATATTCGTATCAGTACCAAAATGATAAGCTTGTCGAATCATTATTTGAACGATATAATGCAGATTCTCTGAAACTGGTAAATTCTCAAAGAACAACCTACAACTATGATAATGATGGAAATTTGGAATCTTATCAAACGGATATGTGGGATTTCAGTACCAGTCAATGGTCACCGTACAGTAAGTTGAATTTTACTTATACTAATGGTAATATGGCAACGCAAACGTTTCAGCTCTGGAATAGCGATTCCTCCAAATGGATTAATAGCTGGCGATATTCATTCGACTACAATGCCAATAACCTGATTATTGAACAGTTCAATGAAAATTGGGATACCAACAACCAGACATGGATAAATGACAGGTTATTTACTTACGATTATGATAATAACGACAATTTAATTTATTACAGAAGCCAATCCTGGTCGGATACAGCGTGGGTAGATTATACCGGCAGAGTTACTATTACAAATTCCGGATACTATGCTTATATCTATTGTAGTGAATTAAATGCCTATTACAGCACCGCCACCGGCATTGAGGAACAGGAATCCGGTATTGTAAGCGATTTTGCCCTTGAAGCCAATTATCCCAATCCTTTTAATCCCGTTACAACCATTGCTTATCGGATTGGCAGATTTACCCACGTAAAACTGGAAGTGTATAACACACTGGGACAACGGGTTGCGGTTCTGGTAAACAAAAAACAACAACCGGGCCGGTATACAGTACCTTTCCGTGGTAACCGTTTGGCCAGTGGTGTGTATTATTATCGATTAATTACGGATCAATTCGTATCCACCAAACGGATGATTCTGGTGAAGTAACAAGATAGTTGTTTTCAAAACGCGTAATTTTAATACCGGACCTGCACATTGGCGGGTCCGGTATTTTTTTAGAAGATGTTTCATAAACC
>WGBF01000428.1 GCA_015494485.1 bacterium
GCGCGTGTTGTATATTTAAATTAGGCCGGATTAAGGAGAAGTGTGCATGATGATGAAAGTTGAAGCCCCAATTCATCATACCTTTACGGGAGACAATTTAATACCCGAAACCGTTGCTCAATTGGCGCGAAGCCTGAGCCTTGAATTGACCATTGCCCCGGAAGCCATTGCGAAAATGAACGCCAGCCGGAAATGGGTGGAAACGGTAGCCCAAACTGGCAAACCGGTGGTGTATGGTGTGAATACCGGTTTTGGTTCCAAAGCCAACGTGTCCATTTCCAGGGAGCACCTGCAGGAACTTCAGTACAATTTAATTCAAAGCCATGCTTCTGGCACGGGAGAACCGTTGCCCATTGATGTCGTGCGGGCAGCCATGGTACTCCGGGTGCAAACGCTGGTCAAGGGGTATTCCGGTATTCGTCCGGTGGTTGTTGAGCGACTTCTGGAAATGCTGGAACGCAACGTTGTCCCCTGGATCCCTGCCCAGGGCAGTGTGGGAGCCAGTGGGGATCTGGCGCCATTATCCCACCTGGCGCTTGTGCTTATTGCCCCAACAAAGCCCACGGAAACGGATTATAGCAAAGCATATTGGTGGAATCCCCAACAGGAAGCATGGGAATTACTCCCGGGGAAGGAAGCGCTTCGGCGGGCCGGCATTCAACCCGTTCAACTGGAAGCGCGTGAAGGCCTGGCCCTGAACAACGGAACCCAAATTTCCACGGCATTGCTCACCCTGGCGTATGTGGATGCCGAGCAACTGGTCAAAACAGCGGATATTGCCATGGCGTTGAGCCTGGAAGCCCTGCGGGGAATTCGCCGGGCGTTTCATCCCGCCATCCACGAATTGCGTCCCCATCCGGGGCAAATGGCCACAGCAGAAAACATCCGCCGGCTCATTGAGGGCAGTACGCTGGTGGATTCGCTAAAGGAGCAGGTGCAGGATGCCTACAGCCTGCGATGCCACCCCCAGGTTGTGGGAAGTGTGCGGGATACGCTGGCCCATGTGCGCCGGGTGTTGACGGTGGAATTGAATTCTACCAATGACAATCCCATTATTTTGCCGGATGAACCGGATGAGAACAAGGCCTTTTCGGGGGGGAATTTCCATGCGCAGCCGATAGCCTTTGCGGCCGATTTTCTGGCCATTGCCATGGCGGAAGTTGGAAGTATTGCCGAACGGCGAATTTTTCGGATGTCGGATAAAAATCTGAATAACGGGCTGCCCAGTTTTTTAATTGCCAATGGCGGGCTGGAAAACGGGTTAATGATTGCCCAATATACGGCCGCCGCGCTGGCGTCGGAAAATAAATCGTTGGCGCATCCGGCCAGCGTGGATTCCATTCCCACCTGCGAAAACCAGGAAGACCATGTGAGCATGGCGCCAATTGCTGCCCGTAAAGCCCGTCAAATTGTGGAAAATGTAATGAAGATTGTTGCTATTGAATTGCTGTATGCGGCACAGGCGGTTGATTTGCGGGCCCGGGAAACAGGACAGTCGCCGCAGGAACTGTTGGGTGCCGGAACCCGCGTCGTCTACGAAACAATTCGCCGGGAAGTGCCTATTCTGGAAACCGACCGCCCGTTGTATGGGGATATTGACACCATTGCCCGAATGGTACGGTCCGGTGCGTTGCTGCAGGCGGTGGAACAGGCGATTGGGACGCTCCGGTAATACCGGATGCGGGCTGTCCGCTCAATCGAATTGCACCTTGCGCTACACTCTTTTGCAGTTTCGTCTAAGAAACACGGGGTACAAACCAACCACGCGTCCGGAACATTTTTTCGGAAGCGGAAATTGGAGGAGAACTCCCTTCGGAAGCATACCTTGTCTGGTGCTTCAGCCGGTTTTTGCAGACAACAATTGCTGGATAACCTCTGCCGCGTCAGATACCGGCACGGTTTGGTGGTGGCCGCTGCGCATATCCTTAACATTTACCGCTTCGGCCGCCTGCTCATCCGGCCCTGCAATGACCACAATGGGAATGCCTTTGTCGTTGGCCAGCCCGAATTGCCCCCGGAGTTTGGACTTTCCGGTGTACAGGTCC
>WGBF01000429.1 GCA_015494485.1 bacterium
AACGTATACAGTAAATTTGAAAAGTCTGGTGGGCTTGCTGGGCATGATTGCCGGTTTACCAACAGTGATGCTCAGTGCATTTGGGGGAGTATTTGCGGACCGTTTTTCCAGAAAGAAAATTATTATTTTTAGTGATATTTTTAATGGCATTTTAATTCTATCGCTTGCTGTTTCGCTCCATTATTTTTCGGAGAATATTCAACTGATTGTTTTTCATATCTTTTTGATTTCGATTTTTTCGGCGATTACCTCAGCCTTTTTTCAACCGGCGATTTCCGCGGCTGTTCCGGATCTGGTTCCTAAAAAAGAAATTTTTAAAGCCAACACGATGGGGCAGTTTTCCATTCGGTTCTCAATGGTAGTGGGACAAACCATTGGTGCCGCGTTGTTTCAGTGGTTGGGATTACCGTTAGTGGCGCTAATCGATGGCATTACATTCTTCTTTTCTGCATTAAGTGAATCCTTTATTACCATCCCGCAAAAAATTAAAACCGTTAAAGGGAGCTTAAAGGACCAACTGGCCTCTTTCAAACAGGATTTTAAGGAAGGGTTGCAATTTGTGTGGCAACAGCGCGGGTTAAAAGTGCTGGTGTTTGGGTCAGTATTTCTCAATTTTTTTACCATGGCAATTATGGTACTTTTGCCATTTTATTTAAAAGATACATTGCGTGTTGAGAAGTTTTGGTTTGGCCTGCTGACCGGTGGTTTTGCGGTGGGTTCATTCTTTGGCTATACTTTTGCCGGTTTTGTCCGTATTTCCCCAAAAACCCGCGCATTTGTCATAAGCATTTTTATGGTCACCAATTCTTTATTATTGGGAAGCCTGGGGATTATTAAAGGGCCCATAGCCGCAACAGTGGTATTTGCCATTGCCGGGTTTTTAGGTGGGTTTATTCAGGTGAATATTTTTTCCATTCTTCAGGTGACCACGCCCAGTGAAATCCGTGGGCGGGTGTTTGGGTTTATTTCTACCGTTTCCGGTAGTATTGCACCCCTGGGCATGGGAATTGGGGGAATTATTGGTGATATTACGGGATTGCCTATCCCCACATTGTATTTAATTACCGGGGGCATTTTGCTGGTCATTTCTGCCACGGTAGCATTTAACTCCGCAGCCCGTGAATTTTTAGCTTTTGATGTGCAGGGTGCTAAGGAGGCTGAGTTGAAGATAGGGCAGGATGTTATCCCCGGCCCGTAAATTAAGATTGTGAAGTTTAAAATTTTGCTCTATTTAACAGAATCGCATTAAGAACACTGTAATTTACATTGAACGATAATATGGAGGAGAGACGCCCATGAGTACGGAAAATGGCATGGTGTATCGGGTTGTAGTGAACCACGAAGAACAATATTCCATCTGGCCTGCAGACCGGGAAATCCCAAAAGGATGGCGGGATGCCGGTAAATCCGGTACCAAAGAAGAATGCCTGGCTTATATTAAAGAAGTGTGGACGGATATGCGACCGCTGAGTTTACGGAAGAAAATGGAAGGTCAGGAAGCTTGATTCATGACTTCTCAGGGAATAAACACGGATTGGTTAATTATTCCGCGGCCGCGCCCAATGGCGCGGATGCGCCTGTTTTGTTTTCCCTATGCTGGCGGTGGAGCAACAGCGTACTGGGAATGGCCAGAGCGGATATTAAAAGAAGTGGAAGTGGTTTTGGTGGAATTGCCGGGCCGCGGACGAAAAATTCGGGAAAGTTTATATACTGCCATGCCTCCGTTAATTCAACAATTAGTGGGGCAAATGACACCTTTTCTGGATAAACCATTTGCCTTTTTTGGGCACAGCATGGGGGCGTTGTTGGCGTTTGAGCTCAGCCATTCCCTGCGGGAACGGGAAGGCAAGGAGCCGCGAAAACTGTATCTTTCCGGGCGGGAAGCCCCCCACATTCCGGATCCCCGGGAAAAATTTCATTTATTAACAGATAAGGAACTGTTGCAAAAGTTGGAAGAATTAAACGGGACACCCAGAGAGGTATTGCAGAACAAAGAATTAATGGAACTGATGTTGCCGATTATTCGGGCAGATTTTGCTATGTGCGAAACATACCAGTATGCACCACGGGAACCGCTTTCCTGCCCGATTACGGTATTTGGGGGCGCTGCAGATAAAAATGTTCCGGTAAGTGGGTTACAGGAATGGAAGACGCATACCCGATCTCAATTTCGCCTGCATGTTTTGCCGGGGGACCACTTTTTTATTTATCAGGAAAAGGAAAAGTTCTTTTATTTATTAAATGAAGACCTTACTGCATTGCTGATGCAGGAAGGAGTGCAGGTAGTGCAGGGGTAAAATGTGAAGCACAAGGAAAATCAGCGACCGTTTGTTCTCCACAAAACGGATGTTCATCTCTGGGTAATTCCTCTGGACGTTGACCCACAGGAACGTGAAAAGCTGGTAACTCTTTTATCCCCTGAAGAAAAAAAGCGTGCGGAAAAGTTTTATTTTGACCGTGACCGGAACCGCTACATTGTGGCCAGGGCGCGTTTGCGAACGCTGTTGGGGCAATATTTAAGCGTCCAGCCACAACGCCTCATCTTTGGGTACAATACGTTTGGGAAGCCATTTCTGGTTTCCCCCGTGTTTCAGGAAATGGTACAGTTTAATCTGTCCCATTCCCATGATTGGGGATTGATTGGAATTACCACCGTCGGCCCAATTGGGGTGGACATCGAAAAAATCAAATCCTCTATCGAAGCCGATACCATTGGCAAACGATTCTTTGCAAAAGGAGAGGTCGATGTGTTAAGTGCTGCACCCTCTTCAGAAAAACTGGACATATTTTTTAGTTGCTGGACGCGAAAGGAAGCGTTTATTAAAGCCATCGGCAAAGGATTGACGTTTTCATTACAGGATTTTGAAATCAATCCCCGCCCGGAGGAAAAATACCCGGAATTGCAATTTTTGAAACCCTCAGCCGAGGGCGAAAACCTGTGGAAATTATTTGCATTTGAGCCCGTAGATGGCTTTAAAGCCGCTGTTGCTGTTCGTTCACAAAAAGCACCGGTATTTCGTGTTTTTCACTTTCAAAGTACAGGAGAAGCCCCATGGAAACATTGATTGGTATTACCTTTGATAAATGGTTAAAATTATTGGCTGAAAACAACTTCCGGATTCATCCCGCGCGTTTGCATTTGTCTGTCTATTTAACCCTACTTAGTTTACGAAATTCCCGGATTGCGAAGAAGGAACACCAGCAGTACGGGGATGTTATTGAGCAGACAACAATTGAGAAACCACCCATTTTTATTCTGGGACACTGGCGGAGTGGAACCACTCTGTTACACAATATTATTTCGTTGGATTCCCAATTTGCTTATCCCAATTTGCTGGAGATTTACAATCCCCGGTCATTTCTCATTGTGGAAGAGAAACTGGCAAAGCGCCGAAATTTAAACCAGGAACGGAAGCGCCCAATGGACAATGTAACCGTAACGCCGTTAAGCCCGGGAGAAGAAGAGTTTGCTTTGAGTACGCTATCCTTAAAATCGCCTTTACTGGCCTGGAACTTCCCGGCCAATGAAGCCTATTACGACCAATTTTTAACCTTTAAATCTGCAACACCGGAAGATATTGCTGAGTGGAAGCAGGCGTATTTGTATTTCTTGAAAAAATTGACCTATAGGTACGAAGGCAAACAATTATTGTTAAAATCGCCTCCCAATACGGCACGAATAAGGTTGTTACTGGAACTGTTCCCGGATGCTAAGTTTGTGCACATTCATCGAAATCCGGTGCACGTGTTTCAATCAACACTGAAATTATACAAAAATACCGTGGCCCGTTTTAATTTGCAGGGTGCTCAACCGGAGTCTAAAATTGTGGATGGGATCATTCGGCGGTATGGCACCATGTACCGAACATTTTTTGAAGAAATTAATCAGATTCCCTCTGGGAATTATGTGGAAATTGCGTTCGAAGAATTGGAACGGGATTTTTACGGTACTGTGGAGCACATTTATCAACAATTGGAACTACCGGGTTTTGATGCATTTTCGCCTCGTCTCCGGGAAAAAACAGAAGAATTGAAAAATTATAAAAAGAATAAATATCCGTCAGTAGATAATGCTTACATGCAGCGTTTATACGATGCCTGTCCCATGTGTTTTGACCAATGGGGCTATCCTGTGACGATAGGGGAACAAGCGGACACGATGATTTAAAAATGCTTTGATTACAAAGTAAAAATCCCTTATTATTGGATTAATGTTACCTTAAATCTTTTTTACTGCGTGCTTTTTTACGACTCCCTCAGGCAGCTGCGTGGAAGTCCAGACGGTAGATACCAATTGAAATGGTTTGTGGGTTGTTATGGAAACGTTACTTGGGCTCACCACTTCCCAATGGTTTTTGCTGTTAAAAGAGAATCGATTTAAAATCAACCCGTTTAAATTACCG
>WGBF01000430.1 GCA_015494485.1 bacterium
TGCATAAGAAGGGCGTTTATTTCCCCACCGGCTTTTTCCTTGCTGACGTGCCATTTCGGACATAATAAAATGAATTAAATCCGCGTAGGATTGCCCTGAAAAATTTTCCAGAACATCCTGCGGAGTTAAGGTCAGCCCCCGCTGCAAAATGCGTTTTTTAAAAAAATGGTCCTGAAACAGTGTTTCCACTACATTTTTCAGTATGGAGGGTTCGGAGATATTATGGACATCCGGAATTATCGATTTAAACCGTAAAAACGTCCCGGCATCCCGGGCCACATGCACATCCAGAAAGATGTTCATCAAGCGGGTTAAAAAGGTGGTTCCGGAACGCGGTGCACCAACAACAAAAACGGGCGCTTTTCTTGTTTCCATGAAATTCCGCCTAATTATTTATGGTCCACCTATGTTAATACCTGGGTATACAGGTCCTGGTATTTCTGCACCATCACATCCACGCTGAATTTTTTCAGGACAATTTCCCGCGCCTGTCGCCCCATCGTTTTCCGCAATTCCGGGTCTTTATACAGTTTGTAAATGGCTTCCGCAACCGCATGTTCATCATCAGAAGGGACCAGAAAACCATTGACACCATCCTGTACCACCTCAGGATTCCCGCCCACTGCTGTGACCACAGCTGGGAGTCCGGATGCCAGCGCTTCCAGAATTGAAAAGGACAACCCTTCCGAAAAAGAGGTTAACGAAAAGACATCAAAATTTGGTAACAGGGAGGGGATGTCATTTTGTAATCCCATAAATACAATGTGTTCCTGAAGGTTGTTTTCTTCTACAAAACGCATTAACTCCTGCCCGACTTTCTGACCACGGGGGTGACTGTCCCCAATATGATACAGGCGAATATCCGGAATTTGATTTCTTAACAGGTGAATGGCTTTAAATAAGCACATAAAATTCTTTACTTCTACAATTCGCCCCACGGTCACAACTTTAAATCCGGGATAATTATTGATTTCCGGAACAGGTTTGCCTTTGCCATTAAATTTCCGGGTATCCACACTGTTGTAAATAAGAACCGTCCGGCGTGCTCCCCATTCTTTTTCCAGATACGCTTTAGCCTGCCCGGAACACCCGACAGCCACTTCAACAAACGGAATGAGCAGGTGACGGATAAGCTTCCGAACTTTCCGTTTCCAGGGCGGCGCCTTTAACGTTAACTCATACTCCATACCCTGCTGAACATGAATCAATTTTAAACCGGGGTAATACCATTTTGTCAACAACCCTTCCAAAAAGGTTCCCCAATTGTGGATTTGTAGAATCCGGACTTCGTCTTCGCGCAGCTTTTTAGCAAACTGCCGTAGTGCCCGGCGGTCATTTCCATTCTTCATGCCAATATGAAACACGGGAATATCCGGATTCAGCCGTTTTAGGAATGATTCATCGCTACCAAACATTACGTACAAATGGGGTCGAAAACGTTCCCGGTCCAGATTATTCATTAAGGTCAAAACAAAATTTTCCAGACCGGCATGGACAAAATGGTGTACTAAATATCCAACATTCACAGGGTTTTTCATGGAGTTCACCCATTATCATGATTGGTTGCAATTCTGTATCTCAAATTTTTTAAAAAGGCGGGAAAAACTCCCGGAAAACGTCCAGCGTTCTCCGGGAAATTTGAGTTTAATTCTTAGTTTCTTCAGCTTTTGCCGCTTCGTTCACTTTTTTCTGATGCTTAGCGCCCGCAATAGTGGTATTTAAAATATATTCATACACCTTTTGCAATCCGTAATCCAGGGGTGTATCCGGTTTAAAGCCAGTGACTTCGTAAAGTTTTTTCGAAGAACCAAAACGCCGTTCCACTTCAAAATCGTACCGATTTTTCGAGGGCACAATGTAGGTGATTTCGGAATCCGAACCCGTGATTTCAATAATTTTATGCGCCAACTCTTCAATGGTAATTTCACTTTCATTGGAGATATTGTAAATTCCGCACCCCCGGGCTTTTTTGGCTAATTCCAGTGTTGCCGTTACCACATCGCCAATCCAGGTAAAATCCCGCGTTTGCTTTCCGGTACCATAAATGGTAATGGGCCGCCCCGTTAGGGCTTGTTCAAAAAAGCGTGGAATTACCATGCGATTATCCTGCTTGGGTCCGTACACATTGAAAAATCGCAGCGATACGGATTGAAGATTTTTTTCTTCAAATAAAGAAGCCAGATAAATTTCATTGTAGCGTTTGGCAATAGCGTAACTGGTTTTGGGGGAAACATCAAAATCTTCACTAACGGCTTTTTCAATAGCGGATTTTCCATAAACACCACTGGTGGAAGCATAAATGAGTTTTTCCACACCAAAATAAATTGCAGCACGGGCAACATTGTGGAGGCCCACGACTTCCGTTTCCATGGTTTCCACCGGGTTATCTGCCACAATATCGACACCCAGAACCGCCGCCAGATGAAATACGTAATCCACATTGCGGGTCGCTTCGAATACCGTATCATAATCCCGGACATCTCCTTCGATAAGGGTAATTTTTTTCAACACCGATTTATCCAGTTTATTCCCGCGGCGAAAATTATCCAGAACAACCACATCATAGCCCAATTCGACCATCCGTTCCACTAAATGGCTACCGATAAAACCGGCACCCCCGGTGACTAACGCTTTCATATTTCCTCCATTCTGATTGTTATGTTCTCAATTATCGTTCACTTCACCTATTTATTTAATATTTCCATAAACCTGTAATTACCGCGTGAAACACCGGTCCCGTCATAAAATGGCTAATGTTAATACGGTAAATATCAAATTTTTTGTTGGTCAGCGTATGCACCGGATTGAACCCCGGTATTTGAGTAAACGCATACTGAAAACCCAGCTCATCCAGAATTTTCTCATCCCGTTGGGAAAAATTTTCTCGTTCGCCATTGGGATATGAAAATACCGTGCATGGAGCCTTCAATTCCGTTTCCAGTTGCTGTTTCGAACGGGTGAGTGTTTCCCGCACTTCTTGTTCGTTTAAATTATTTAACAGAAAATGATCCGTTGTATGAGACCCCAGTACCATGCCTTCGCGGTGCATTTCCCGGGCTTGCTCCCAGCTCATAAATTGATACCGCGTTCTTGGCAACTCCACCGAATTTAATTCCGGAGTTGCCTTTCGCAATTCCTCCAGCACCTCTTCGATTACACGACGCGATTGTAGTTTTAATTGCTTCCGCAGTGCAATGGAAGCTGCCTCCCGGCGTTTTTCGGAAGACAGGGAGATATGAATCGGTTCGCCGTTGATGTGCAATGTCAGTGCAGACGATCTGGCATGCAGTACACGATAGGTTACCTCTTCCGTCCACAGTAATTTGCGACTCCCCATAAAATTCGTTGTTAAAAAGAAATGCCCGGTTATTCCGTGTTTTTTCAAAATCGGGAATGCGTATAAATAATTGTTCTCAAAGCCATCATCAAATGTTACCACTACATAGGGTTTATCGGTATTTTGCCCAGGTAAATTCTGAAAATCATTCACCGATATAGGCGTATAATAATTTTTTAAATGGGTCATCTGGCGATCAAATTCCTCGGTGGTAACGACATTCCGGTATTCAAAAAAGTGCCGGCCATTATACATCATGTCAGATGGAATGACACCGTGGTACGTTAACACCACTACCGTGTTTACAAGCGCCTGACGCTGACGGCTGATTTTCCCCAGCAGTTCATAGGACCGGGCTATTTTATTTTTTAACCAATTTTTCATGGGCTCTTCCCTGAACGCTATTAACGCGTTTACGAATAAATGAGAATAGTTCATCAAAAAAATCCGAAACAAATGGCTTTTGCCAGATTAAATGTGAAAATACAATTAATGAGAGAAACATTGCCGTAAGAAACAGTGCTTTTATAACACTGTAGGGTCCGTAATACAGACTTAACATCCGGTCCAAAAAATAGGTGCCCGCAACAGCAGGTACAATATACAACAATAAATCTTTTTGATTCTGCCAGAAATTGCGGAAGGTGAACCCAACCGCCAGGCGGGTTACGTAAATCATGCCGAAAAGGTACACCAGGCTACTCACTGCCACCGCGACTGCGACCCCCGGCACCCCATAGGGCAACCCAAACCAAATGGCAATAACCATCAAAACCAGGTACACAATTTGTACTACCGTCCAGGCGAAAACCCGTTTTTTGGCCATCAACACCGGAGAAAACACCACAATTAACGAATTCACAATTCCGGAAAAACACATAATTTGCAGGGGTAAAATGGTGGCAATCCAGCGTTCGCCGTATAAATTATAAATTAATGCCGGAGCCAAAAAGTATAACAAACCATGAATGGGATAGGAAAGAATTCCCACGCTGTGGAGTACTTTGTTTAACCCAATGCGGATTTTTTCATTTTCATCCTGAATTTGGGAATAGGTAGCAAATAACACACCTTTAATATTTCGGGCTACTCGCCGACGGGTCATATTCACCAGATTAAATGCCCGCTCATAGTAACCCAGAGGTTCCATCCCCAGAAATCGCCCGATAAAAAAGTAGTCCACATTTTTAATGAAAAAGTTCAGATAGTTGGCCAGGGATACACCAATACCGAATCCAGCCATTTCTTTTAACCGTTTCACACTAAAATACAATCGAGGCCACCATCTGGCATAAAATAAAATGTACCCCAACCGGATGGCATTACCAATAAGCATGCCCCACACTAAACTCCAGACCCCAAACCCTAAAACAGCCAAGGTAATTGCTACCGTAATGTTGACAATGTTCCGAACAAGCCGGGAAAACGCCAGTTTCTTAAATTTTAGTTTCCGCTTCAGGATGGCATCCGGTACACTGCTAAGGGATTCAATGAAAAATGCCAGTGCAACAACAGGGAGAATATCTTTCAACTGGGGATTTTTAAAAAATTCCCCGGCCATTGCAGCCCCAAAATATATCCCCAACGCCACCAAACCGTAGACCAGGGTATTAAACCAGAACATACTGTCAATATGAACGCGGTCAATATCCTTTTTTTGAACCAGGGCTGCACTGAATCCAAAGTTTGCCAGCCGTTTTGCAAAATTAATGAAAATGGTGGCAATCCCCATCATTCCGAAGTCTTGCGGAAAGAGCAATCGCGCCAGAACAATGCTGCTGCCAAAGCGCAGCACCTGAATGCTAAAATCCGCGACCACATTCCAGGCAATTCCGGATTTTGCTTTTTCTTTAAGACTCAAGAACAGGTTCCTCGTAATGGTGTGTATTTAACAGCACGTTCTCCAGACGGGCAACAATGTTAGGTACCATAAATTGTTCCAGATTTTCCTGGTTTGGAGAAAAACGGGATTGCTTCTCATTCAGTGTATGGCGAAAAAATTGTAAAATCGACTCGGGGTCGTCATTGTACGAAACCCGTCCTACATGTAATTGCTGAATCAGGCGTTCGCTTATGCTGTCCGGTTCCACAACTCCCCAAATGGGGCGTGGCATCAGCAAATAATCAAAAAATTTTGCAGGGACCTGGATACGGGTAACCGGTTGCAAAATTAACAACCAATCGGCATTCATCATTTCCTGCAATGCCTGCTGATAGGGCCGGGGGGGTAAAAACTCCACCTGTTGTTCCAGATCGTTTTCCTTCACAAAATCAAATAAATAATGAAGGTCCGGGGTAACATGCCCTAAAAACTTGAACCGCAGGCGTTGTACCTCAGTGGGCATTTCCTCCCGAAGGGTTAACAAGGCGGTAAAAATATTGCGCGGGTCGCGTTTTTTGTACAGGGTACCCGCGTGGATGATGACAATATCGGGTTCCCCGCGCGTATGGCGCTCCCCAAAAATGACGGTTTCATCACCAACATCGGGGTCAAACCCATTGGTTAAAACCACTGATTTTTGTTCCAGATGATAGGATGGGTAACTCCGCTGGTATTCTTCGAACAGCACTTCATTGTTGAACACAATGGCATCTGCCCGGCGCAATGTGCGCTGTTCAAAGTGAATATCAAGCCGGCGTGCGACTTTCTCGTACAGAGTTCTGGTATCTCTGGACCACTGGCTCCGCGCCCACGGATCCCGAAAATCCACTACATAGCGAAATCCCATTACGGAACGAAGCACATTCAAGGGCAAATACGGAGAATGGGGAGGGGAACTGGCAAAAACCACCGGAATATTTTCCTTTCTTACAATCCGCCAGGTATGCCATGCCACACTCCACATCCACCCGTTTTCGCGGTCCGGATACTGCATCATGCGGGTAATAAAATCAATTATTCGAAACAAAACGGAACGGTTTTTGGGTCGGGCGGGCGTGGATTTTTGTTTCCCGTTACTGGAATTATTTAAAGCATCACGGGTGGGACGGTTCGTATCGGAGGAACTTTTCTTCCCACCGCGGAGAATATTTTTCATCGTCCCCCATAATCGGAATGGGTCCCATTTGGCAGTGCGAATTACATGAACACGTTCCTGAGGAATGCCATTTTCCGTTATGATAGATTGTAAGGGATAATATTCTTCTTTTTGCGTCAAAACAAACACGTCCCAGCCGCGCCGTGCCAGATTTTTAATAAACCGGATCATGCGCTGGGTTCCGACGGATGGGCTGGGCGGGTAATGGGGCGTAACAAACAAAATCCGTTTTGCGTTACTCATGCCGTTTGATCCTCAATATCCTGATTAATAATATTAACCATGGCTACGCTTAATGCCCCGTACCAGTACAGCACTTCAGCGTAGAGTCGATTGGTAAAAAATCCCGCAGTTAAAAAACCAATCAAGGCCAATTGCAGGGCAATGATGTCGTAATAATACTTTTTCCGGAATTGGGGATACAAAAATTTAAGCTTCACCTTCATCCGATGGAGCACCAGGAAAGTATGTATTAAAAATCCCATGAATAAAAATAGCCCCGGAATACCCCAATCGACCCCGGCCAACAAGAAGGTATTGTGCACTGTTTTGGCACCTTTTTGTTCCATTTTGGGGACAAGTTCCGGTACATACTCCCACACCAGGTATTCAAACCCTTCGTCGCCAATTCCCAGGGGATAATCTCGAATTACTTTGATTGCACCATTCCACAAATAAAATCGGCTGGCAGCAGAACCTTCTTCTTTCGGTTTCAGTGTAGTCTTTTGACGCTCCCAGAACGTTTCATTTGCCAGCCACAATACCATGATAGCAGCTGCTAAAATTGCCAATATTATCTTTAATTTTTCTTTTGGGGGAAACAGAACCAAACCAACCAGCGCTATCATAATCAATGCCACAAATGCGCCCCGGCTATTGGCCAGAATCAATAAGTTTATTAGAAAGGGAGCAGCAATGATGATAAATATTCTTAACCATTTGGCCTTTTCCAGAAAGCGAATCCCAAAAAAGGGCATGGTACTAACCACATGGGCAGATATGGCGTTTTCCTCGGTAGCATTTGGGGCAATGACCCCCAGGTACCGGTTACTACCCCGCTCATAGGCAATACGCCCAAAATTTGCAACGCCCAGCATGAGGGTTAAAATAAACCACCGGTAATGTTTCCATTCCCGAATGGTCCAGATAATCAACAAGTAAAACACGACAAACTTGGTGAACTCAAATGTCTGTTTGAAGCTCTCGTCTGGCTTAAATGCCCAACCAAACGTGACAATGTACATCCATATGACCAGAACAGCTAACCACACAAAGGGACCGTAATAAATACTTTTCAATTCCCTCAACTTATTCCGGTTTAAGAAATAACTGATTAGCGTAGTTATACTAATCAGAAACGGGTAACGCAAATCGGGAACGGAATCTCCCCACCACATATACGGTGGATGATTATGCCATTCAAACACATACAACAAAATACCAAAGACGGGATGATATAGCGTGGCAACCATCCCCACGGCAAAAATAATCATAAACAACAATGCAGTAATTGGCATAGCTTACCCGTTACCCCTTAAAATTCGTCGTTTTAATGCCCGAAATGCCCGGGGCACGTATTTTCCTAAAAATTTTACAAACGGAAGCGGGTCATCCCAAGAAAACTCGGCACAATACTTGGGCCCCCGGTAACTTCGAACCCACTGCCAAAACGTTAAGCTTCCTTCTTTCCGATAGGACAGGAATGCATTGACATCCCGTTCAAGCGAGAACCATTTCACCCCGTCGGGATAGTCCGGTGGGATTTCGAATGGTTGATCCAGACTATCCAGATAGTTCATAAACGGATAATTAACCCCACAGGACGGTTCCAGAAAATTCCACAGGCTAAACCGGGGATTCAGTTCAATGGCAAAATATTTTTTCCGAATCGGGTCCCATTTGAATTGAAAACTGGACATCCCCCGATAGCCAATATCCTGCAGAAACGCTCCTCCAATTTGAAAAATATCCTCCACATGGGCGGTTTCAATAAAGGCCGCAGATCCATGATGAATCGGTTCCAGGCGAATTTTGTGAGCCAGAAAGTGAATCATCTGCTCGCCATTTTTACTGACGTAGGTGTGTAATGAATATTCGCAATCATCATTCCCCTGAATATATTCCTGAATCACCATTCGGGGGTCGTATGCGGCAAATTCCTGGTAACGTTTTATCAATTCCTCCGGTGAGTCCACTTTAACGATTTGCATGCGCCCATAGCGGGAGCGGAATTCCGGGGTTCGCCACACATGCGAATAATACGGTTTGATGGCGCACGGAAAATCCAGCTCCTTCGCAGCGCGCTGCACATCTTCCACTGTTCTGGCCGAAATGGTCCGCGGCACCGGGAGGTTGTGCTGCCGGGCCAATTCGTAAAATCCTTCCTTACTGGTGATTTTTTGTATCACATCACCCGGGGGAACATTGAAATGAAATGTCTGTTCCAGGCGTTCCCGGTAATCATTCATCAACATAACCGTTACATCGGTTGTTGGTAACAATACCGGTTTATGGCGTAACGGTTGTGCAAGCTCTTCCAGAAAGCCAACAAAAGCCTCCGGTTCCTCCACCGGATGGGGGGCGTGAAAGGTGCGGGCATACCGACTGGCCCCGGAAACCGGGTCTGGCATTCCCTGAACAAGATAAACGGGAACCCCCTCGCGCCCCAGTGCTTTTACCACGCCCAAAGCATTAATGGACTCCCCCAGTACAAAGGCCACATGCTGAAATTGCGTTTTCATGGAATCCGCATCCTTACCCTTTTACGTGTGCCAACCATTTTTTAACCACCGGTGCCAACCGCTTGCGTATTTTGTAATACTGGTAATATTTGTTTCCCTTACCCGAATTGGGCACGGTAATTAAATAAATAAACCGGTCCACGGTGCCCCAATTCTTCTTGTATGCTTCACTTCCGCGCATAAAATCAAACATGCGCATGTCGTGCTCAATGGCGTATTCTATTGCCTTGGCAAGAATAACCATCCCCGGGCTGAAGTTGGACCAGTCCGGATTAAAACCGGCCTGAAAGTAGGCCAATGTTTTATCGTATTCAAAACAATACAGGGCGGCAATTTTCTCGTCTTCCGCCGAGAGCAGATGAAAAATACGAATGTAGTGTTTTGGTAACAGAGCCCGCGCAACTTCCTTGTGGAACGTCTCCCGTAACTCCCGCACAAACTTGGTATCCAGGCCTTTTTGTAACGCTCGCTGGTAGTGGAGTTTAAAGATGTCTTCTATAACCGCATCAATATTTTCCGTTGTATTTACTTCCTCAAAGCGGGCGCCCGTTTTATTTAATAATTTTTTAACCCGCCGCCGTACATTGTAACGGAAGTTAGAACTGAGCTGTTTTAAATAGGCATCGAATGTTTCGGGCAACTCCACATACGGACACACCCGGTAGGTTTCTGTAAACGCATGCCCGTTTTTTTGTCCCCCCAGCACCCGGTAAAAGAGGCTATCTGGTAAACAATTATTTAATTCAATAATGTCGGCACCGGAAGCCAGTTCCCGCAGGTCATCTTCCAGATGTTGCACAAAATAGGGCTCATACTCCGGCAAGGTGATGACATCCAGATAGTCAGACGATTCGATTTTCGAACCAAGGTATGCTGCTTTCCGCAACCGCACCGGCCCAAACGCCTCTGTGTACACAAAATAGGGCAAAATGGCAACCAGTTTTTCTTCATTGAAATAGGCAAGAATACGGAGCTGGCTTTCCGGGAAACGCGCTGCATATGTTTCCCACCAGATGAACTGCCATTCCCAGGTCATGAAAATGGTGTGGTTCGGAATTTTCTCCAGTAGCTGTTGCCACGGTTCTTTCAAATTTCGGAATTCGTCTGTCGATGTAACCAGCTTCTTACGCACCATATCCTTTCATATTTTCTGTTTTTGAAGAGTCGGCCAATTTGAGAAGGGGAATAGTAAAAAATTATCCGGCGCGCACATGCTCCCATTTCACGTACTTTTTGCCGCGCAAGTCATCAATAAATGCGCCCAGTGCAGCCAGATTAATAAGGTGATAATAATACGGCAGGTAAAATATTGTTGGTATGGACTTACCCTTTTTATCCAAGACGTAACCGATTAAAGCCAGTGCAATAAACAGTAGTTCCAAAAGCAGGATAAACCGATAAAATAGAGAATCGGTAAAAAGATTGATGATGATGGTACTGATGTATATGGCCACCAGAAACACCCAGTTAAACCACCGGATTACCTTGTGGGAATACAGCAAAAACAGAAACTTGCCATGGCGCGACCATGAAAACAGGTGCAGGTATCGTTTAAATGCCCGCCAGCTGCGATTCACAATTCGGCGTTTCCGATGATATTCTTTCTCGAATTGGTCAGCAGCGTATTCATAACAAACGGCCCGGGGATTAAACACCCCGCGAAAGCCTTTGGCAATAATTTGAAGGGGATTAACAAAGTCATTAATATCATCTTCCTGCAAGGGGTCAAATAATTCCTTTCGGATGGCATAAATTGCGCCGTCCCCACCCACCACGGAATGGAAATCCGACTCCAATTCCTTTAACCAGAGTTCATATTTCCAGTAAAGGCCTTCGCTGTTGCCTGCAGGAGAGGCGCCTTCTTCCAGATACACCGCTTTTCCCACCACATATCCCACTTCGGGCCGCTGAAAATATTTAACCAGTTCCTTAATGGCATTGATGTTGTAAATCGCATTGGCATCCGAAAAGATTAATATTTCTCCCCGGGCTTCCTGAACAGCCCGGTTCAACCCTGCCGTTTTTCCCCGCCGTTCCGGCATCCGAAGCAGTCGTACGCGGGAATCCTTTTTTTCCCACGCCCGAACAATTGCGTCGGTTTTATCTGTCGAAGCATCCGACACCACCAGAACTTCCAATCGGTCCCGGGGATAATCCAGATTTAACGAGTTTTCGATTTTCTGGTCGATGACTTTGTCTTCATTAAAGGCCGAAATAATTAAGGTAACTTGCGGTGTGAAATCAGCAGTTTTTAATTCAGCACGGTTTCGCGTGAATTTGCGCGCAATAATTAAAATTACCGGATACAAAAAATAATTGTAAACAATTATCGCAACGGAGCCCCAGAATATGATATACCAGATATTTATGAATAAACTATCGCTACCCTGCACGTTCTTTATCCCCTGTTGTTATGACACATATTGATAATACCACCGCCGAAGTTTTTCTTTTACAATGGCGGGAATTCGCCCCGGCGTTATTCCCCCAAACACCTCCCGATTGCGTTTTTGCAACGCTTCCTGCTCGGATTTGGTAAACGTAATGCTCCGGAACATCACCTGCCTACTCTCTTCATCAAAAATCAGGCAGGTGTAAGGCAATCCGTGACGGGCTACGCCTACTGTCCCGGGATTTATCAAATACCAATATTCGTCTTTTAAGGTATAATTTTGAAGCTGTCCCCAATCCGTAATGCGCTCAATGTATTCTAAATCCGGGGTTGCTTCGTAAATTTCCGGTCGGTGAGTATGGCCAAAAAAGGCAATTTGCAATCCCCGCTGTTTCATTTCCTGAAATTCATTTCTGGCCTTTTCAATGCTGTTTATCGTGCGCGTTAAGTCACGGAAGTTGGCATGAACAAGCTGGATTCCAGGATTTAAAAACATTAAAAACGGTAATGATTTCAGAAATTCGCCATGTTCCGCAAGAAGAATGCGACGCGTAATTTTTAAAGAATGTTGGGCTTTTTCCGTAATGCGACCAAAGCCGCCAATTTCATTGAACAGCAATGCTTCGTGATTGCCTTTAACCGTTGGTATGTTATGGGTACGGATTAATTCCACGCACTCATTGGGATAGGCATTGTATCCCACCAGGTCACCCAGGCACCACCTCCGGTCTACGGCATGCTCATCGCTAATTTGCAGTGCTTTTTGCAGTCCAAATAAATTCCCGTGAACATCAGAAAAAATAAGGTGTTTCATGATTTGATAACCAGCCGTTTTAACCGCCGCAGGAGTCCTTTCATCGTCATGCGAAACCCATACCAAGCAGGCTTTACATCATCTGCTGCCCAGGTTTTGTAAATCCGCTTTCCCCGATAGCTACTCAGCCATTCCCGGAGGGTTATTTTTCCCGCTTTTTTTAAATCCCAGAAAGCCCTCAGGTCGTCAAAAACATTAAACCATACAATATCCTTGCGCCAGGTTGTCAATGGTGCCGTTACCGGCTTTCCCATCATATACTGATACGCCAGTGCGGGTAAATTAACCCCTCCCCTTGCCCCCAGATAATGCCACATGTTATACCGGGTGGGATTTAGTTCCAGCAAATAGAGTTTCCCGGTCCGGGGATCCAATTTGTAATCAATTTTAATCGGTCCTTTATAGCGGATTCGTTTTAAGAGATTCAAGCTCATTTCCACAATGCCTGGATAGTCCGTTAACCGCAAGGCACAGCTTTGTCCGTATTCCACAGGATAAGTGCGAATTTTTTGGCCAACAAAATACCCCAGCGGCTGAGAATCCTCGGTAAAAAAGCTATGAAAACTAAAAATCTGGCTTTCTTCACCGGGAATATACTGCTGCACCACAAACCGAATGCCTTCCTTTTCCAACAGGTGCACCACATCATCCAATTCCGCCTCGGAATGCACCAGAATTCCCTTGTGTTTTTTGCCCCCATATTTCCGGACGGCTTCGGATTCAAACCAATGTAACCGTATAATGGGTTTTACAATAACCGGGAAGGATATATTAAATGCCCGGGTAAGATTATCGGAGGTATAGGTTTGGGGGATGGGAAATTCATGCTCAATGGCAAAATCAATAAACCGTTCTTTATTTAAAATTGTCTCGAGCAGTTCCTTGTCCACACTCACAAATCGAAACAGAGCATTCATTTCATCCCAGTGGGTCAACATTAACTTCAGATGGGCATCATTGCTGCAAAAGAGGGGATGGCCCGTGCCAATCTCATCCGTTAATATTTTACACCATTGGAACGCTTCCTCCATATTCTGTTCGGGATTGGGCATGGTGTATCCCGCAATGCATTTCCTGGTGTAGCAAATACGCTTATCCCCCCGGGACGTAACACCGATAAAGGGAATATCGGCCAAGGTAAAACATCGCCCCAGCATTAAATTGCCAATAACAACTGGTGTCTGTGCACTGCCGTGCATAAAGGATGTAATATGCTACCCCGGTATATTGCGGATAATGTGCGGTCCAATGGTATTGGTAAAGAATAGTGGCATTTTCTGCCACACTTTTACCATCATTTCGTATTTCTTATTTTGGGGACTTATTTCCGGCAATTGTTCCCCTTCCGGCAAGGCATAATACCAATATAACGGTACTTCCTTAGCGCCCCACTGCTTTTTAAAACGGCAGGTGCCGCTACCTGGCGTACACCGACCAAAATCAAAAATTGTACATCCTTTTTCAATGGCGGTTCGAAAAGACTCCCAGTACAACAGCATATTCGGGCTAAATCGATTATACGCCCGCAGGGATGAAGCCCATGGGATTTCCATGATATGCTGATGCTTAATTAAAAAAGATGCAGCAACCGGAATGTCCTCCTGGGAATACACAACAACCACAAACGCCTCTTCCGGAAAATGCCGAAGGATGTTCTTAAAAAAGGTTTTGCTATATACGGGTGTCCCCAGGTCCCGCATATTGTGGGCAAACACTTTATAAAAATCGTTTACCAATTCCAGCCCACCCGTCCGGGTAAACATATTTTCTTTCAGTGGACGCCGCACCTGGCTACGTAATTTGGCTTTAAAGGATTTCCACAACGCTTCTTCATTTGGAGGCAAATCCAGAAAATAGGTTACCTTATGCGTTTTAACCTGAAGATGTTCTGTTGGTATCTCCTTTTCCATTCGCAGTTCCACATGGGCAGCTTCCAGTGTTTTCCGAAATTCCCGCAAATAATCGCCCAGCGGCAGGAAGAAACGATCCTCTGTTAATAACGGTCCACCATAATTCACAAAAGGCAACGAGACGAGCAGTTTCCCGAATAATACGGATTTGAGAAAAATCAACGGCAAACAGCCTACCCAATCATCCCCCTGCCTCAATACAATATAATAGGGCTGGTGACCAAACGTTTCCCGCACCATTTCATTCCATCGTGCTGTATGATACAGCCGATGGTTCGGGAATTGTGCCACAAAGGTTTCCCACCCTTCCGGGGGAGTGAGGGAAAAATCAATGTCCAATCGTTCAGTCCTTCTGCTCATTATTAATAGTTGTAATATGAATACTGGTATTGTTGTTTTTTATCGTTGACTTTGACCGCGTTTAACACCACGCCCAGTACTTTTTTACTCAGGTTGGGATACTCATTAATCTTTTGAAGCAGATGATCCACATTGGTTGTACCGGCCCGGATCACGATAACCACACCGTCCACAAAATTGGATAATATGGCCGCATCGGAGCTGGCCTGGAACGGCGCCGTATCCAGAATAACCATCCCAAATTTACGTTTTACAATTTCCAACAGATTCACCATCCGCTCACTGCCCAGCATCTCTGTTGGGTTGGGAATGGGCGTTCCAGCAGTGATGATATATAAATTGGGGATGAAGGTATTCTGGATCAATTTGCTAAGATTCTCATAATCCACAGAGGCATTGGAAATCAGAAAATCCGACAGTCCGGGTTTCTTTTTGTTGCCAAAGACGTTGTGCAATACCCCGCGGCGCAAATCGGCGTCAATAAGTAATGTGGAAATTTTCTGCTGCGCAAAGGTAATGGCCAGATTAGAAACCGTCAGGGATTTGCCCTCGTTGGGACGCAAACTACTGATTAAGAAGGAAGACAATTCTTCCTTTTGTGTTTTATACAGAATTTTTGTTCGTAAATCCCGGTACGCTTCGGACTCCAGTGTTGGGGAATAATCCAGCGTAATGAGCTTGGGATCCCGCTTCCCTTTAACCTCCTCAATATCATCCGGAACATCTTTATCATCTTTAATTACGGGGATAGAGCCCAGAATAGGTAACTTCACCCGTTCCTGAAGTTCATCTACATCCTGCACCGTTTTGTCGAAAAATTCCACCACAATAGCCATTCCAACCCCTAACCCAAACGCAATAATTATCCCCAGAAGTCCTCGCTTTACCAATACCGACAACATTCCCTGGGGTGGTGGCGGGGTTCCGTAGTCGACAATAAAAATGTCACTCACTTCAACTTCATTTTCAATTTTTGCCGCATTGTAGCGTGCTAATACCCGTTTGTAGATGTCATCCTTTACTTCCCTGTCCCGAAGCAATTGGGCTAATTCCAACTCTTTTGCCGGCATCCGGCGCAATTTGCTTTGTTCCTGAGCCAGCTTCTGCTGATACTGAAGCTGTTGTGCCTTTAACTTCTGAACATGCTCCTGTGCAGCGGAAATAATTTTGGTAAAGAGTTCCTGAAACTGCTGGTTGTTTTCTTTCACAAACGGATGAGAAGGCGCATATTCGTTTAAAAGCGATGAGCGTTTTAGATACAATTCATCAAATTCCCGTTGCAGGGC
>WGBF01000431.1 GCA_015494485.1 bacterium
GAAGACCAGCCACATCGGTTTACCACCAACGTGGCACTTCGTCCCATTTTTCAGGATTTCATTTTACCTACAGCCATGTATGTGGGAGGCCCGGCGGAAGTGGCGTATTTCGCCCAGCTTCATGCCCTTTATCCGCTGTTTCAGCTTCCCATGCCTGCCATTCTGCCCCGGCATCGGATGACGGTGGTGGAAAAGAAAATTCAAAAAATTGTTCAAAAATACGGCATCGCTTACGAACGGCTGTTTTATGATAATTTTCACTTTCTGGAAAGGGACATTCAGGAGCGCCTGGCTGACCATCCGTTGGTTGAAAAATTGACCCAATTGGAAAAGAGGTTTCTGAATGAACTGCAGACACTGGAAGGGAATCTTCAAACGTTTGACCCTACCCTGGTCAAAGCGCTGCACCACACCCACCAGAGCATTCAGCAGGCGTTAAGCAAACTGGGGAACAAAATCCAGCGTTCAGCCGAAACGCAGGACAAAACCCGCAGTCAGCAACTGGAGCGGTTGATGTTGCACCTATTCCCCAACCATCATCCCCAGGAACGGATTCTGGCACCCTTGTATTTTCAAATCAAATACGGATGGGAGTTTTTTAACACCCTGCTTCAGGAACTGCCGGATGACGTACGCACCCACTGGGTGGTGGAATTGTAATTTTGTACGGAAACAGTGCAATAGATTCACTGCCGCATTTGAAGGACGTTTTCCCCGCTTTACCGCACCAGCCGAAATTTATCCCCCAGATACAGCTTGCGGGCTTCCGGGTCATTTGCCAGGTATTCGGAATCGCCTTCCTTTAAAATCCGCCCTTCATACAGCAAATAGGCGTGATCAGTAATGGAAAGGGTTTCGTGCACGTTGTGGTCGGTAATCAACACCCCGATGTTCCGTTCCTTTAATTTCAACACAATGCGTTGAATATCCTCCACGGCAATAGGGTCCACCCCGGCAAACGGTTCATCCAGCAAAATGAATTTGGGGCTGGTCACCAGGGTGCGGGCAATTTCGGTGCGCCGGCGCTCCCCACCGGACAAATTGTACCCTTTATTTTTAGCAATGTGGGCAATGTTCAATTCTTCCAGCAACTCTGCCGTCCGCCGTTTCCGCACTTCCCGCGGCATTTTCAGCGCTTCCATAATGGCCAGCAAATTTTCTTCCACGGTCAACTTCCGAAAAATGGAGGGCTCCTGAGGCAAATAGGCAATCCCCCGCCGCGCCCGCCGGTACATGGGCAAGCGGGTAATGTCTTCCTCATCCAGAAAAATTTTTCCGCTATTGGGACGAATGAATCCGGTAATCATGTAAAAAGTGGTGGTTTTGCCGGCACCGTTCGGACCCAGCAGCCCCACAATTTTTCCCTGCTCCACCTGAAGACTCACATGATTGACCACCGTGCGTTTGCCGTACACCTTTACCAGGTCCCGCGCCTGCAATACGGAGGTTGTTTGCTTTTGCTGATTCATTGCGTTCGCTTCCACCGGACTCCCAATTTTTTCTAAAAATACGTTTTTTTTCACATTGTGTCAGGGATTTTCTGCAGAAACCGGAGGTGCTGAACCCTCAAGCGGTTCAAACACCCCTTCCGCACCCCCTTTGACCACAATGCTATCCACCTGTCCTTCTTTAAAAAAGACCCGAATGGTATCCGCCGAAGCCACGTTCTTTCCCACAAATTCCCCGTTGTCTTCCACATAATATTCACTGCTGGCCTGCTGAATGGCTTCCAGAAAATCCAGTTGCCCTTTTTTTAAATACAGATAAATGCGTTTGCCGTCCAGCTGGTTTTCCCACCCCCTCAGACTATCCGCCGTAGAAATGGCGTGGGCTTTGTTGCCAATCACCGTAATGCGGTCCACCCGCGTGCCATTCAGGCGCAGCTCCATGCGGTCCCCGGTAAGCAGGTTGCCCTCCTGCCGGGCCCGGGGTTGGACCCGCAACACCGCAACGGAATCTTCCAGAAAGTACACAATGGAATCGCATTGGGCTTCCATATTCCCCTGGATGACCCGTACGTTTTGACTGGCAATGGCCTTGCGGCGGGGACGAAAATAATAACTTAACCGCCGGGCAAAGATGTGCAGGGTGTCCGTACCGGCAGAATCCATTTGCATTAAATGGGCATTGCGTTCCACATAAGCCAGGGCTTTCGCCGGTAAATATTCTCCCCGTCCGGCAGTAATGGTTACCCGCTGGCTATCATCCTTGATGGTGACCCATTGTTCCGCACGGGTTTGGTCCGTTTCGTAATTGTAAACCAGATAGGGCGTTTGCAATTCTTGTCCGGGTTGAAACAGCACCACATGTCCTTCCGCAATGGCAATTTTGGTGTCTTCCCAATAGGTAATTTTATCCGCCGACAGCTGCGTCTTTCCCTGAATAATTCGCACCTGTCCGGTTAATACCATCTGGCGGGCCTTGGGGTTGTAAATTGCTTTCTGGCAATAGAGATGCAGGGTATCCTGCTGAATGTGCACGTTGCCTTCCAGAATCCGCAACTCCGTGCCGTTTTGAATTACCCCGCGGGACACATCGGCATGCACCAGTTGAAGGCGGGAAGCGGTTGAGGATGCGGCAGTGGGTTCATCCGCAACCATGAGCCCGGACGCCACATAATACCCACCAAGCAACACGCTCCACAGAACTCCGAAGCACACCCGCCACCAATGTTGCTTCACGGTGCCTCCGGGGTTGTCTTTTTAAGGGGAATTCGGCGTCGGGAGTAGCCCCGGGGATTTTTGATTTCGTAGTTTTTCAAATCGGGGTCGGAGATAAACGCATCACCGATGATGGTATCCGTGGCGGTGGTAAAAAGCACCGGCACATCGCTGATAATCTTCTGCCGTTTGTTATCCCAGCGCAACACGTCGGTTTTTAGCACCACCCCACTGTCGGACACCACCACCACATTGCCACGGGCTTCCAGATTGTTGGTCGCATTGTAAACCACCCCTTCCCGGGCGGTTAGTACGGAATTGTGGTTGCCTTTGGCATCGTAAAAATCCACATGGATGGAATCTTCCAGCAGGGTCTCTTCCTTATCTTTAAAATACTGAATATGGCCGGCCCACACTTTCGCCACCTGGCGCCCTTCCCGGGTAATCAAGATGGTGGACGCCCAGCTCTCCTGGTCCGGTACGGCACGGAGGGAATCCACCACCGGGGTCGCTGACGGGGTATTCCGGGAGGAACACCCCCACGCCAGCAGCAACAGCGCAAGCAGGATGTAAACTCTTCCGTTCATCATGTAAAATTTACGGCTTTTTCGCAGCATTTCACATGGGAATAATGAATTTTGCCCCGGAATGTTTCCCCCGTTCGGGTGCCCGGGACGGTTTTTCATTTCACTATTTAGGTTGTGGTACGGGTTGGCGCACCGAAAGATGCTTTCGGCGAAAACAAATTCTTTTTTATTGAATAATGCCCCGCGTTATTCCGATATTTTGTTTTCCAATTTGATTAGAAGGAGAAACAGGATGACCCGTTCGTTTCAACCACCCCAGCGGATACTGATGGGCCCCGGCCCATCCGATGTACACCCCCGGGTACTGGCAGCCATGGCCCGGCCAACCATTGGCCACCTGGACCCGGAATTCATTCGCATGATGGATGACGTCAAACGCATGCTGCAATATGCCTTCCGCACCAAAAATGAGATGACCTTTGTCGTTTCCGCACCCGGCTCTGCCGGCATGGAAGCCGCCATCGTGAATATGGTGGAACCCGAGGACAAAGTGGTGGTGTGCATTAACGGCGTATTTGGCGGCCGCATGAAGTCCATCGTGGAACGATGCGGCGGCGTAGCCGTCCCGGTGGAACAGGAATGGGGCCGTGCCATTGACCCTAATGCGCTGGAAGATACCCTGAAGCAACACCCCGATGCCAAATTTGTGGCATTTGTGCATGCGGAAACATCCACCGGGGCGTTATCCGACGCAAAAACACTGGCGGAAATTGCCCATCGCCACAATTGCATGGTCATTGTGGACGCGGTAACCTCCCTGGGGGGTTCACCGCTGGAAGTGGACCGGTGGGAACTGGATGTGGTGTACTCCGGAAGCCAGAAGTGCCTGTCCGCACCGCCGGGACTTTCCCCCATTACCTTCAATGAACGGGCGGTAGCGCACATTCGCAACCGGAAAACACCCGTGCAAAGCTGGTTTCTGGACGTCAATTTGCTGATGCAGTACTGGGGCGGGGAAACCAAACGGGCATACCACCACACCGCACCGATTAACAACCTGTACGGCCTGCACGAAGCACTGGTCATGCTGGAGGAAGAAGGCATTGAAGAGGCCTGGAAACGTCATGCGGAAAATTCCGCCCGGTTGCAGCAGGGACTGGCCAGCCTGGGTATGGAATATTTTGTTCCCGAAGGAGAACGCATTCCCCAACTGAATGCGGTAAAAATTCCGGAGGGGGTAGATGACGCCGCCATCCGCAGCCGCCTGCTGAACGAATTCCACCTGGAAATTGGAGCGGGATTAGGGCCCATGGCCGGTAAAATCTGGCGTATTGGCTTAATGGGCGCCGCCAGCACCACGCGGAATGTGCTGTACTGCGTCAGTGCCCTGCGGGAAGTTCTGAAGTAAAACACCCCGGAGGAAGGTCTGTTTCCGCACAGCGGGTGATGCATCCACCCGGTAGAACATCGGCAGTGTCGGAACCAAAAAAAATTGCGGTCAATTCTTCATCCCCCGCCGCCGGTTTTTCCAAAAAGCCGTTCCGCCGGAATGAAGATGTGCTTAAATTGGCGCGGGCAAATGAGGACAGTTCTTTGACCACAGGACGC
>WGBF01000432.1 GCA_015494485.1 bacterium
CCGTAACCGGCTCGCGCTTTCTGCTGGAAATTGATTCACACCGATATTTAATTGACTGCGGCCTCTTTCAGGGGAGCAAAAAGAACCGCCTGCGCAACTGGGACAAATTTCCGGTGGATCCGGCTACCGTGGAGAAAGTATTGATCACCCACGCCCACATCGACCATACCGGCTACCTGCCCCGCTTTTGCAAGCAGGGTTTTACCGGCCCCGTTTACGCCACCCGCGGCACCTATGATTTAAGCGAAATTCTGCTGCCGGACAGCGCCCATCTGCAGGAAGAAGATGCCCGCCACGCCAACACGCACGGATACAGCAAACACAAACCGGCAGAACCCCTCTACACCGTGGAGGATGCCTACAATGCCCTTTCTTTTTTCAAGCCGGTGTACTACGGCCAGCGCGTGCAATTGTTGCCGGATGTGCGCGCCAAATTCCGCGATGCCGGGCATATTCTGGGATCCGCCTACATTGACATTAAACGGGAACGGGGCAAGGACAGCCGAAAAATCGTATTCAGTGGCGACCTGGGGCGGGCGGCCCAGCCCATTTTAAAAGAACCCTACCAGCCGTTTAATGTGGATTATCTGATTCTGGAATCCACTTACGGCGACCGGCTCCACGAAGACCACTTTCCGGCCAATCAATTGCGGGAAGTGATTTTGCGCAGCATTGCCCGCGGCGGTGTGCTGCTGATACCTGCGTTTGCCGTCGGCCGCACTCAGTTGCTGCTGTACCTCATCCGGGAAATGGAAACCCGCAGGGAAATTCCCTCACTGCCGGTGTACATCGACTCTCCCATGGCCATAGATGCCACGGCCATTTTCCGCAAACACATGCCGGAATTAAACATGGAAAGCCGCGTACTGAATCTGCAGGGGAAGAAAATTTTTACCCCCCGCAAGCTCACCATTTGCCGCACCCCGCGGGAGTCCAAAGCCATCAACAAAATCAAACGGCGGGCTATTATTATTTCCGCCAGCGGCATGGCCACCGGTGGGCGCATTTTGCACCACCTGGAACAGCGCCTGCCTGACCCCCGCAATACCATTTTATTTGTGGGCTACCAGGCAGAAGGCACCCGCGGCCGCACCATCCTGGACCGCCACGACTCGGTTAAAATTCACGGGCGGCACGTGCCCATTCGGGCCGCGGTGGAGTCCATCAGCGGCTTTTCGGGGCATGCGGATTATCAGGAAATTCTGGCCTGGTTGATGGGATTCAACCGGCCGCCAAAGATGACCTTCATTGTTCACGGGGAACCGGCCGCCAGCCGCGCCCTGGCGCAAAAAATCCGCCGGCGTTTTGGCTGGAAGGTGGTTATTCCCAAAACAGGCGAAACCTTTACCCTGGATTTTTAACCCCCACAACGAAACACATGAGGAACACCCATGACGCGATATATTGCCACGGTACTCGTTCTGTTTTCCCTGTTAATGGCCCAATCGGTGCCATCGCCGGAAAAGTACTTTGGTTTTCCCATCGGGGCGGACCGGCACCTGCTGGACTGGGAGCAAATTGTCACCTATCTGCAGAAGGTTGCCAATGCCTCGCCCCGGGTGGCGTTTCAACAACTGGGCACCACCACCCAGGGACGTCCCATGGTCATGCTGTTTATCAGCGATTCGGCGAATATCGCCCAACTGGAACACCTTCAACGCTTGCAGCAATCCATTGCCGAACCGTTTCAGCTCGATTCCGCAACCGCCGAACCGCTCATTCGCAACGGCAAATTATTCTTTCTGGTAACCCTCAATATTCACTCCATTGAAATTGCCGCCAGCCAGGAGGCGGTTGAACTGGCTTACGAACTGGCCACCACACAGGATTCAGCCCTGACGGCTGCACTGAAAGAGGTGGTGATGTTGCTGGTGCCCTCTTTAAATCCCGACGGCCAGGATATGGTGGTGGACTGGTACCGCAAAACGGTGGGAACACCGGCCGAAGGCACCCGGCCCCCCTTCAAATACCATTTTTACGCCGACCATGACAACAACAGGGACTGGTTCTTTTTTAATTTGAAAGAAAGCCAGCTGATTGCGCGGGTGCTGTACCACGACTGGTACCCGGAGGTGGTCTATGACCAGCACCAGATGGGCAGTACCGGTGCCCGCTTTTTTCTGCCGCCGTACAACGATCCGGTCAGCCCGGTGGTGGCGCCTTCCCTGATGGCACACACCAACGCGCTGGGCAAGTACGTCATTGCCCGCATGCACGATGCCGGCTTCCGTGGCCTGGTAACCAACACCATCTTTAACGCCTATTTTATGGGCACCATGTCCAAAACACCGCTGTGGCAAAACCGCATTGGTATTTTGTCCGAAGCGGCCAGTGCGCGGCTGGCCTCGCCCATTTATTTACCCCATTCCAGCCTCCGGGGAATGGGACAAGAACTGCCGGAATACAAGCAGCAAACCAATTTTTTGGATCCCTGGCCGGGGGGCTGGTGGCGCCTTCGGGATATCATCGACTACGAAAAAGCCGCCACCTACCACATGCTTCAGTACCTGGCGGAGAACAAATCCGTTCTAAAACGCAATTTTTACCGCCTGAACCGGCAGGCCATTGAAAAAGGCACTACCGAACCGCCGTATTATTTCATTGTTCCACAAAACCAATGGGACCGTTCTGCGGCTATTACCATGCTGCAAAAACTCCGCCTGGGGAATGTGAAAGTACACGTGGCCACGCAGGATTTTGTGTACAACGGGCGGCAGTTTCACACGGGGGATTTTGTCATTCCGGTGGCGCAACCCAACCGTGCCTATATTATTGACCTGCTCAGCCGCCACCACTACCCGGATTTACGGCAATTCCCGGGAGGGCCACCCCGGCGCCCCTACGACGTCACCACCTGGACGCTGCCCCTGCAAATGGGGGTGGAAGTTATTCGGGTGGACAAGCCGCTATCCATTGCCAGCAAGCCGGTTGAACCCGCTCCCCTGCTGGATATTCCGGAGTTAACCGCCGGCTGGATTGCCTTTTCGGCGCGGCATTTAAACAGCTACCGGATTCTCAACTACCTGTTGCACCGAAAGGTGCCGGTGCATGTGCAGGGGCAGGGCCCCACCGCGCGCTTTGTGCTTCGGGTAACTGCCGGGAAAGCCGCGGAATTGCAGGATGTGTTCTCCCTCTACGGCGTTCCGCTGGAACCCGTTTCCGGTGCCACGCCGGGTACCAAATTGCAACCGGCACGACTCGGCATTTACCAGCCGTATATCCCCTGGGTGTACGATGAAGGCTGGTTGCGGCTCATTCTGGACGAATTTCAGTTCCCCTACCACGTATTACGGGATGAGGACCTGCGGGAAAAGAACAATCGGCTGAAAACCATTGATGTGCTGGTGTTTGGCAGCCAGGATGCCAAAAGCATTGTGAAGGGATATGATGGTCTCCGCTCCCAGCCGCAACCGGAAGGCGAACCCCAATTACCGGCCAAATACCGCAAGGGCATTGGGAAAAGCGGCGTGGAAAACATCCGGCAATTTGTGCGGAACGGGGGTACGGCCATATTCATCGGGGAAGCCTGCAACTTTGCCATTGATGCCCTGCACCTGCCGGCCCGCAACGTGCTGAAAGATGCCAGTCGCACAGACTTTTTCGCTCCCGGCACCCTGGTGCGGGTCTCCCTGGATACAGCATCACCCCTGACGAAGGGCATGCCGCCGGAGGCCAATATTTACATCAACAATTCCCTGGCGTTGAAGCTGATGCCATATCACCAGGAAATTCGGGAAACAGCGGTGTACCCGCCGTATGACGTGCGGGTAAGCGGCTGGCTGGTGGGGGAACAAAAGTTACCCGGCACGGTGGCACTGGCGGAAATTCCCTACGGAAACGGGAAAGTGATTTTGTACGGCTTTCGCGTGCACCATCGGGGACAAACGTATGGGACGTTTAAGCTGTTATTTAATGCGTTTTACCGGATGAAATAAACATTGCCTTGTTTTACAAACAATAATTCTTCTGGTATTGCATTGGCAAATTCATTGCTTTTCTGCCAATTTTATTAAAAATATTCAAGGCATTTAAAACGCGGGCATAACGGAATTGAATTATTCAATACACTGGCCAATCGGGCCGGATGTGCTGCACGTAAGCCAAAATTCCGCCTGCCAGGTTGTACACCTCCGGCCAGCCCCGTTCCAGCAACAGGCGCACCACGCGGGCACTGCGCACCCCGGAACGGCAGTACACCACCACCGGCACATCCCGGGGAATGCGCTCCAGGGCAGTTTCCACCTTACCGGCCGGAATCAACTCGGCGGGCAGTGTTACAATCTGCCGTTCAAACGGCTCCCGCACGTCCAGTAAAAAGAAAGGCCGCTGCGCTGCCTTCCAGCGCTCCAGCTCCCGGGGCGTAATTTCCGGTACCGGATCCGCCTGCGCGGCATGCTGGCAAAACCACTGGTAATCCTGCAGTTCGCGAATGGTAGGATTTTTCCCACTAATGGGATTATTGGGATCCGGCGGAATGACAATCCGCTCCATGCTCCAGTGGAGGGTGTCCAGCAGCAGCATTTCCCCCGCCAGCAAGCGCCCGGCGCCAACAACCCATTTGATGACTTCCAGCGCCTGCATGGTGCCAATAATGCCGGGCAATACCCCCAGCACACCGCCTTCCGCACAGGATGGCACCAGCTCCGGTGGCGGCGGTTCCGGAAAGACATCCCGGTAATTTACCGCCTGCTCCCCTTCATTCCGCTCCACGTTGAACACCGCCACCTGGCCTTCAAACCGGTAAATTGCCCCGTACACATACGGCTTCCCGGAAAGGACCGCGGCATCGTTTATTAAATAGCGGGTGGGGAAATTATCCGTAGCATCCACCACAATGTCGTAGTCGCGGAAGATTTGCAGCGCATTAGCGGTGGTTAAAAACTCCGGATAAACATGCACGTCAACCGCCGGGTTCTGGCGCTGGACCCAATCCCGCAGCAACTGCGCCTTGGGTTTCCCCACATCGGCGGTGGTAAACATCACCTGGCGCTGCAGGTTGGACAATGCCACGGTATCGCCGTCCACAATGCCCAGGGTTCCCACACCGGCGGCAGCCAGATACGGCACCACCGCATTGCCCAATCCCCCGGCACCCACCACCAATACCCGCGCCTCTTTTAAGCGGCGCTGACCTTCTTCGCCAATTTCCTTCAGGATGAAGTGGCGGCTAAAGCGCACCAGGTCGTCTGCTGTAAACGGTTCCTTTTCCATCGCGTCAATTTAGGCACGAAGCCCGCGGCTCTCCAAATGGTTCTTACTCCGGAAATTTTCAACCCTTCTTTTAGAAAATGCCGGAGTTTACTATTTTAATGATGTTCAAGGCGGATGGGCATTATGCAATTTACCTTTTTGTGGGAAAGCGTCATTGCGGGATTGGTGGCCAGCGTGGCATGCGGATTGGGCGTAATTCCCCTGTACTTTAAGCGACTGGACCCAAAGCTTCATGCTGGACTCAGTTACGGGTTTGCCGGTGGACTCATGTTTTCGGCATCGGTGTACAATTTGATTTTACCGGGCCTCACCTTAAATCAATATGAATTATCCCTGGAACAGGTCTTGCCCGTTCTGGTGGGCATTTTACTCGGTGCCACGTTTTTGTGGTTTACTGACACCCGAATGGCTAAAGAGGAAGAATTCACCCATTCGTTCTGGAAGCAACTGGGCGGCCGCACCCAGATTCTGATTTTTATTGCCATGGTGGTGCATTCCATTCCGGAAGGGGTAGCTGTTGGGGTTGGCTTTACGTCGGAGGAAGTGTACCACACCAATCTGGGGCTTTACATTGCCATTGCCATCAGTATTCACAATATCCCGGAAGGATTGGCGGTGGGCATTCCCATCCGGGCCGAAGGCGGCAGCATGTGGCGGGCCTTCTGGATGGCATTTCTGACCAGCCTACCGCAGCCAATCGCAGCGGTGCCGGCCGCGCTGCTAAGCTGGTTCTTCCGTCCGCTGATGCCGGTGCTCATGGGTTTTGCCGCCGGTGCCATGATTTTTCTCATCCTGCTGGAACTCATTCCCACGGCGCTCCACACCGAAAAGCCTTTGCGCATTGCCTGGGCGTTTGTCCTGGGCTTCTGCCTGATGTTGCTGGTGCAGGTGGTGCTATAAATTCACGGCGCACTCCATTCATCCGGAATTCGACGGCGTTAACACCTCCACGCCATCTGCTTTGCCCACAATGACCATGCTGGCCAGTCCAATAAACAGGCCATGTTCCACAATGCCCGCCCGGTCGCAGAGTGCACGGGCTATCTCCGCCGGATTTTCCATGGGGCCAAAGCGGCAATCCAGGATGTAATTCCCCTGGTCGGTAACAAAGGGCTGCCCGTCATCTTTCTGCCGCAGTACCGGTTCTGCCCCCAGGGAACGAATAAACGCCGAAACCGGCGCCACACCAAACGGCACCACTTCCACCGGCAACGCCCAGTGGGTCCCCAAAGCCGGGGACAATTTCCCTTCGTCCACAATGATGATTTCCTGCTTGCTGGCCTGGGCCACCACTTTTTCCCGCAGCAGGGCTCCCCCACCGCCTTTAATTAAATTCAAGCGGGGGTCTACTTCATCGGCACCGTCGATGGTTACATCCACAACAGGGTGCTCATCCAGGGTGGTCAGGGCAATTCCCAGCTTCCGGGCTTCGGCTTCCACCTGCCGGGAACAGGGCACCGCCAGAATATTCTTCAGCGACCCCTCCTGTAACCGCCGGGCAATGGCCACATGGGCAAAATGGGCTGTGCTGCCGTGCCCCAGACCCACAATCATGCCATCCAGCACCAACTC
>WGBF01000433.1 GCA_015494485.1 bacterium
CACCTATTTTTACGAAGCCCGATTGCGAAAATTTACCGAGGATAAAGTCATTGTTGTTGTAAGGGATATTTCCGCCTACAAGGAAACCCTGCGGGAGTTGCGCAAGGCCAAAGAGGATGCGGAGGTGGCAGCCCGTGCAAAATCGGAATTTTTAGCCAATATGAGTCACGAAATCCGTACCCCGCTAAATGCCATTATTGGAATGACCGGATTGCTGCTGGAAACCCCGTTAAACCGGGAACAAAAAGAGTATGTGGATACGGTGCGTTCCAGTAGTGATGCCTTGCTGGAATTAATTAACGATATTCTGGACTTTTCCAAAATTGAAGCCGGGCGGCTGGAACTGGAAACGGTGCCTTTTCATCTGCAAAGGGTTATTGAGGAAAGTTTAGACCTTGTCACCCCGCGGGCTATGGACAAGGGATTGGAATTGTCCTATTACATTGAAGAAAATGTGCCCCCCGCCATCGAAAGCGATGTGACCCGGCTCCGGCAGATTCTGGTCAATTTGCTGAGCAATGCGGTAAAATTTACCGAAAAAGGCGAAGTGAACGTGTGGGTGAAAACCGTTTCCCGAAAACGGAAACATTGCGTCATTCAATTTTCCGTAAAAGATACCGGAATTGGTATTCCGCCGGAAAAAATTCCGGTGTTGTTTGATGCCTTTACCCAGGCGGACAGCAGTACCACCCGCAAATATGGTGGCACGGGATTGGGGTTAGCCATTAATAAACGGTTAACGGAAATGCTGGGCGGCAAGATCTGGGTGGAAAGCACGGTAGGAAAGGGCACGGTATTTCATTTTACCATTAAGGCCCGGATTGCCCAGAATTTCCCGCTGGAAGAATTACCGGAAGAGAATCCTTTAAAGGGGCGTACGGTGTTGTTTGTGGACGACAATGCCACCAACCGGCGAATTCTGTCTTTATTGCTTAAAAAATGGGGAGTGCAGGGGATTGAGGCCCGGAACGGCCCTGAAGCACTGGAAAAATTACAGGAGCTTAAATACGTCGATGCGGTACTGCTGGATATGCAGATGCCGGAAATGGATGGGGAAGAATTGGCCCGGAAAATTAAAGCCCAGCGCCGATTTAAAGATGTGCCGTTGATTATGATTACCTCACTGGGTCTGCAAACGAAATCCCGCCGGCGGAAACTCTTTGCCGCCTGGCTCAGCAAACCCATTAAATCCTCGTATTTATTTAATGTTCTGGTGGAAATTCTTCATAAGCAACCGGTGCATATTCAGAAATCTCGGGAAGTGAACCAGACCTTCGACCCCAATTTTGGGGCCAAATTCCCATTGCGCATTCTGGTGGCAGAGGACAATCCGGTAAACCAACGGGTGGCCCGGCGCATGCTGGAAAAATTAGGGTATCGCCCGGAAATGGTTAGCAATGGTCTGGAGGCCGTGGAAAGCGTGAAACGCACCGCGTATGATGTTGTGCTTATGGATATTCAAATGCCGGAAATGGACGGCGTGACGGCTACGCAAAAAATTCGTTCCGAAATGCCGCCCAAGAACCAACCGGTTATTATTGCCCTTACCGCAAACGCCCTGGCCGGCGATCGGGAAAAGTATATTGGCAGCGGAATGGATGATTATTTAAGTAAACCCATCCGTGTCCATGAACTGAAAGCATCTCTGCAACGTACCTATCAGAAAATTCATTCCGTTGCTGTGTGACAAATGGCTTATCCCGTATTGATTCCGGGGTGGCTTGCCACGCCTGTCGTTTTCTTTTTCTACCGTTGATTTTTCGCCCTGCCCGGAACAAATTACAAAAACGATTTGCAGGAAAGTACCCGGGTTTTCCGATGGAACAGGATGTTCCCGGTAATTTGCAAAGGTTTCCGGAGAATACGGAAATACAAAATCGGAAACACCTGTTTAATAAACGTCGTACTGTTAAAAGCCGATTAAACGTGGGAGTCCTCAGTGTGAAACGTGCCGGGTGGTGGTTGCTGATTGTGCTGATTGCCAGCGTTTCCGGGTGGGGACAAGCAAATTTGCACCGGTTGAACTGGCAACAGGCGGTACTCCAGGCACTCGGATATAATCCCACCCTCCAGCTCCGGAAAGTCGATGTCACTCTGCAGCGATATCGGGCGCAAAAAACGCTCTCCACATTTTTACCTGTTCTTCAATATCAAAATATCAACACGCGCAACATTGAACTGCCGGAATTTGTGTTTAAAGTGGGGCCGGTGGAGCAGCGGTTTCGCGTGGGGACCCCGTACAATATTACCCATTCCCTGCAGTTAAACTGGACGCTTTTTGCCGGGGGTTCCCGCTGGTGGGGATACCAATTTCAGCGCCATTTGCAGAAAGCAATGGAAAAACAGCTGGACCAGCACGCTGCGGAGACTGCCATCCGCGTTCTGGAAACATACTTCAGCGCGCTCCTGTATGGCGACATGGTGCAATTGCAGCACCGCATGCGAACGGCTGCCTGGAAACATCTTCAACAAACCCGCTTGCATTTTAGAGCAGGCACCACCACCGAACTGGACACGTTACGGGCACGGGCCCGGTTTGAATCCACATTACCGGAATTAACCGCAGCGCAGCACCGGCGGCTGCTGGCGCTGGAGAATTTGAAAATGCTATTGGGGTACACCCCGGAAGACAGTGTGGCGTTAACCGACTCCCTTCGCATTTTGCACCTGCTACCCGCCGCGCTTCCCCTGCAGCGGGATTCCCTTCACCAGTTGGCACTGCGCAACCGACCGGAGCTGAAAGCCTCTCGGGAGTCGCTTTCTGCCTGGAAATCCCAGGAACGGGCCACGTACGGGAAATTTTCGCCTTCGATAGTATTCAGCGCCTCCGTAGACCACCAGGCTCAGGTGGAAACACTGTTTCCGGATCGCACAGATTTTACCCGGGTGAAGCGGGCACTGGTAACCGTTCAATTTCCCCTGTTTGAAGGGGCACGTCGCATCATTGACGTGCAGGAAGCCCGGGCCCAATTTCGGAAAGCCCAGTTGCAGCAGGAGTTGTTGCAGCGGCAGATTCTCCTGGAAGTGGATCAGGCGTATCTGGCATTTCGGGAAGCGCGGCAAAAGCTACCGGCATTGGAGGAAAGCCAGAAACAAGCCGCTGAAGCGCTGCGGCAGGCGCAGTTATTGTATGACCAGGGCATGCTTACACAACTGGAGCTGTTAAATGCCCAGGTGCAGC
>WGBF01000434.1 GCA_015494485.1 bacterium
CGGTTACAGGATTTGGAGAAACCCCAATTTGCGGAAACTGCCCAGAGCCTTCCAGAATTTTGGTCACAAATACATCGTAATCTCCGTAGCCAGTGAATGTGATATCGTTAAAATTGACGGTTCCATCGTTGATATACCCCGTAACGATAGCCGCCCCAACAGCATCCATGGCCACACTGTTCGCCTTGTCATCATGGCCGGAACCGCTGGTGGGATTGCCGGCCTGAAGCGCCCAGGCAAAATCACCGTTGGCTTTATAATTAACCATTAAGGCATTCAAATCATACTGCCCGGTGGTCAGGGTCGTGTCGCCTACGGTTATTTGCCCTCTATACCAGCCCACCACGGTTACGGAACCATCGGGACCCGCAGCCACCCCAAGAGCTCTTGCCGACCCTGACCCACCAGCGGATTTTCCCCATTTTACATTTCCATTTCGGTCGTACTTGACGACAAATAAACCGCCATTTGTTAAGGTCAGGGAACCAAAAATGGCTTCCCTATCATAATACCCACACAGAAAAACATTGCTCTGCTCGTCTGTGGCCACATCGTAGGCGTGACTTCCACTTGAACCTGCACCTTGTTGGATCCATGCCAGGGTACCATCTGGTAAATACTTGGCGAAAAAAATGTCCTGGCCTCCGGTGGAAACAAGGGTCGTATCGCCAATGCTCAATGAATCATGAAAAAAATTGCCGGCAATAAAACAATTGCCCTTTTCATCCGTAGCCAGGTCAGCCATATAAACAGGATTGGGATACGTACCGGCAAACTGCTGTCCCCACAAAAACTGTCCATCAGCAGTCAGTTTAATCAGTAAGCCATCTGAATGCCCGGTAAAGGTGATGTTGTCAATAGTAATACCGGAACCAAATTCAAGGGTCATGTAAATGTTACCATCCGCATCCGTAGCGACCCCTATTCCGTTAGAACTGGTGCCGCTATCATCCGGATAGGCTCTAACCCACTGAAATTCACCAGCATTATTGTATTTTACCAGAAAAGCCGATTGTTGTTGGTGAAGAGAAATGGTAGAATCCCCAAATTGAGTCGTACCAGAGGTATACCCAACGACATAAATATTGCCAAAGCGGTCGACCGTGACATCATTGGCCACCTCGGAGGCATACTCCCCACCATCATTTAGTGCCCAGAGTAATTGTCCATCCCGGTTATATTTAGCAACAAATATATCCCGATTTCCATTGGAGACAATAGTGGTATCCCCAAATGTGGTTGAATCATAAAAAATGCCGGCAACCACGATGTTACCGTATGGATCGATGCTAACACTTTTGCCTTCCTCTTTATTTGTACCCCCCGCCTGCTCTACCCACAGAAAATCCGGTGTTTGGGCCAGGACGCCCGTGCCGGGAATTATCAATATTGCGAAAATAATTTTAGCCATGGAGCGAATAAAATATCGAAACATCGGCTTCCCTCCTGATACACGTTATTTTGTGATGTTTACAAAATGTTAGTGCGGGATAAATCGCAATGCTTGAACTGGGTGGACAAAAAGTTATACTGGGTGGACAAACACTACAGATCCATTTTTTAATGGAATTTAGTTTAGAGATATTCCATCCAGGCTGGTGGGGATAAATCAAATTTTTAATCACTAAACGGTTGATGGTGGACAGCTCTGAATTAAAAGAGCTTTGTTCAAGGAGAATAATTGGTAATGGAATGAATAATGAACTGTTAAAGTTTATTTTCTCCTAAAACTGGGGGCACCTGATGGGTAGAGAAGGATCGTCAAAATTCATTTTGATACAAAGCTGGGTAAAAAGACAATAAAAAAGTGCATGAAAATTGACCCAGTAAAAATGCTGTATCTTCAAATACAACCTTGCTATCTTAAATATTTTAAAATTCCTGAGCATGTAAACTCCACCAATACACGGTAAATAATCTCCGGTATCAGTAGTTTCAATTCGTTCATAATCTGGAACGTTAAGTACGCTTTCCCCGCCCCTGGGTTCTGTAATGACCATTGCATTTCAGGTTTCCATCAGCGGTATCCAAGTCAGCTCAAGTGGGAACAGATTATCTTGAGTTCCACTTTCTTAAAACGCAGAATTGAAGGTTTTGAGCTTTGCTTTTGTATTTTGTTCCCTTAAGGTGAACAAAATAACCAAATTTTGTTCCCTGCAGGAAACACACAAAGAGAAACGGTATTCAACACGTTAAAATCAAAATAAAAAATGTTCATTTTTGAATTAAGGTGTATTATCATAATACATTTTGAAAAGCGGTCAATTCATCCGCTTCCGGAGATACTATTCCTATTTTAAACGTCTTTTAAAGAACAAAAGGATTAGCAATCCTACCCATAGTTTTTTCATATAATAAATGGAAAAAGTGATAAACTTATTTAAGACACAAAAATGGAACCTTTAATAGAATTTATCGCACCTGTTCCCTCAACACCTCCGACGGCAATACCCCAAACTCCTCTTTAAAACAGCGGGTAAAGTAGGGCAGGTTTTCAAAGCCGACCTGAAAGCAGATTTCCGACACATTTCCGGCACGCTGTTCCAGTAGTTGCCGGGCGCGCCGTAAGCGGATGGAGCGGATGAAGGCAGACGGGCTCTGGCCCGTCAGGGCACGGATTTTCCGTTGCACCGTGGGGCGTATGCATCGGAGGAGATTCTGGATGCGGCGCCGCAGGGGATTCCGCAGCAACCGAGGCACTCCGCAGCGGAATCGAAAGCAGAAACTATCCCGGCAAACACGCCGTTACCCCGACTGCTGGTGGTGGAAGACCATCCCGATGTGCGGCGCTACCTGGCGCAACAATTGCAGTCCGGGTACCGCATTCTGGAGGCCGGCGATGGAGAGGAAGCGTTTCGTCTGGCCGTAAAACACATGCCGGAGGTGATTATCAGCGATGTGATGATGCCGGGCATGGATGGGTATGCGCTGTGTGCCAGGCTGAAAGGGGATATGCGCACCAGCCACATTCCGGTGATTTTACTGACTGCCCGGGCAGGGGAGGAGAGCAAAATGACCGGGCTGGAAAGCGGA
>WGBF01000435.1 GCA_015494485.1 bacterium
CGCCTGCAGGAAGAAGGCAAAGTGCGCTACATTGGGGTCTCCAATTTTGATGTACCCCTGCTGGAAAAATGCGAAGCCATTCATCATGTCAATTCCCTGCAACCGCCGTACAGCATGGTTCACCGCGTAAAATACCCGGAGGTGGAAAAGGAAATTTTGCCCTGGTGCCGGGAACACGGGGTTGGCGTAGTGGCGTACAGCCCCCTGCAGAACGGCCTGCTGACCGGCAAATGGAACCGTCAGCGGCTGGACAATCTCCCGCGGGATGACTGGCGGCGCCGCAGCGAATTTTTCACCGACCCGCTCTTTTCACAGATTCTGGAATTTACAGAACGGCTGAAACCCATTGCCGCCAAATACAATAAAACCCTTACCGAACTGGCAATTGCCTGGGTACTGATGAACCCGGCAGTAACATCCGCCATTGTGGGCGCCCGGAAACCGGAGCAGGTGGATGAGATTATCGGGGGCGCTGATTGGCGTATTGCCGATGAAGACATGGCAGCCATTGAACAACTGACTGCCGAGATTTTTTCCTGATGGTCCGGGACCGCGCGTCCCACCCGAAACAATAAGGAGGCCCTATGGCACGCGCATCCAGACGCAAACACACATCCCTTGTGGTATTACTTGTGGCGGCGTTCAGCACGCTATGGCTGATGCCAACCCAAACTGCCGCCCAATATTTCGGTCGCAACAAGGTCACATACGAATCGTTTCAAATTAAAATTTTACGAACGCCCCACTTTGACATTCATTTTTACCCCCAGGAACAAATTCCCACCGTGGACGGGGCACGGATGGCGGAACGCTGGTACTACCGCTTTTCCCGACTGATGAATCATTCCTTTAAAGAAAAGAAACCCATTTTATTTTACGCTGACCAGCCGGATTTCCAGCAAACCAACGCCATTTTTGGTGCCCTCAGTGAAGGCACCGGTGGGGTCACCGAACCGCTGAAAGATCGCGTGATTCTGCCCTTCACCGGGCTATACCAGGAAAATGACCACGTACTGGGCCACGAACTGGTGCACGCCTTCCAGTACGATATTGCCATGTCGGATACCAACCTGGGGCTGGCGGCCATGCAACGGGTTCCCCTGTGGATGGTGGAAGGGCTGGCGGAATACCTTTCCCTGGGTTCCCGCAACCCCCATACCGCCATGTGGATGCGCGATGCCATTATCTACAAAAAATTGCCCACCATTCGGGACCTGGCCACCAAACCGGAATATTTCCCCTACCGCTGGGGGCAGGCATTGTACGCCTTCATCGGTGGCGCCTGGAGCGATACCACCGTCATTTCCTTTTTCAAAACAGCACTGGCGATGGGACCCGATTCGGCCATCATTCACACCCTGAAGATGACACCCGATTCGCTGGGGCGGTTGTGGCATGCGGCGCTGAAAGCCACGTACCTGGATGCCATCAACCAGCGGGTGTTACCCGGCAAGCAGGGGCGTAAAATTCTGGGGCGCGATATTCAGGGCGGTGAAATGAACCTGGGCCCGGCCATCAGTCCGGATGGCAACGAAATTGCCTTTATTTCCGAACGCAATATTTTTTCCCTGGACCTGTTTGTTACCGATGCGGAAACCGGTAAACACACCCGCAAGGTTACCTCTTCGGAGCGCAACTTCCATTTTGATGCCATCAGTTTTGTGAATGCCGCCGGTGCCTGGTCGCCGGATGGCAAGCGGCTGTCCATTATTGCCTACGACAAAGGGGATAACGAAATCGTCATTCTCAATGCCGAAAACGGTAAAATTGAAAACGAACTGCATTGGGACGACATCGGTGCCATTCTGCACGTGGCGTGGTCCCCGGACGGTAACACGCTGGCCTTTAGCGGACAGGTGGGGGGCATCAGTGATCTGTTTCTGTACGACCTGCAAACCAACACCCTCACCCGCCTGACCAACGACCGCTACGCCCAGATGCAACCCGCCTGGTCACCGGATGGGCGCTACCTGGCCTTTATTACCGACCTTGGTCCGGCAACCGACTTTGATTTGCTCTCCCACGGTGATGTGCAGATTGCCATCTGGGATCTGGAACGGGGGGAATACCAGGTGCTCCCGCTCTTCCCCAATGGCAAACATATTAATCCCCAATTTTCTCCGGACGGGAATTCTCTCTTTTTCATTTCCGATCCGGATGGGTTTGCCAACATTTACCGCCTGGATCTGGTGGAAAACCGCATTTACCGCGTAACCAATTTCGCCACGGGTGTGAGCGGCCTTACCCGATATTCACCGGCCCTTTCGGTGGCTTCCCGCGCGGGCCGAATGGTCTTTACCGTGTACGAAAACGGCGCCTACAATGGCTACATCCTGGAACCCCAAGAACTGGTGGGGGAACCGGTTCTGGATGTTCCCGGCGGCTTTCCCATTGCCGGGATGCTGCCCCCGGCGTATCGGGTACCCCGGCGAATTGTCAACCTGTATTTAACCGATTTCGTCAGCGGTCTGCCCACCCAGAAGGTGTTTCCAATAGAAGCGTACCACTCCCGGTTAAAGCTGGATTACCTGGGCGGTCAGGCATCGGCCGGTATTATGGGGAACCGCTACGGAACGTTGATTGGTGGCGGCATTTTCGCTCTGTTCAGCGACATGATGGGAGACCGCATGCTGGCGGTAACCCTTCAGGCCAACGGCCGCATTCAAGACATTGGCGGACAGGTGTATTACGAAAATCGCGCCACCCGGTGGGTGAAAGGCTACTTTGCCGGGCACATCCCCTACGTTTCCGTGTACCAAACTCAGCAGCCGGTGCTGATTGACGTGGGCGGCGGTTCTGTACCGGGGATTGAAGTGCTCACCCTGTACGACCGGACCTTCATTGAACAGGGCGGTATGGTGTTTAAATATCCCCTGTCCACCACCCACCGCTTTGAAATTACCCCTTATTTAACCCACACCTGGTTTCGCAGCGAAATTGAACAACTGCTGGTGATTAACAACCAGGTGGTGTCCCGTAAGGTGCAAAAACTGCCCTCCCCTTCACCCTACACCCTGTTCCAATTGAGCGGGGCATTTGTGGGGGATTATTCCTATTTTGGCTTTACCTCTCCAACCGCCGGTGGCCGGTACCGTTTTGAAGCGGAAGGCATTATGGGCACCTTAAACTTTTTTACCCTGCTGGCGGATTACCGCCGCTACATCTTTCTAAAGCCTTTTACCCTGGCATTTCGCTTCCTGCATTACGGCCGGTACGGCCCGGATAGCGACAGCCGCCGCATTACCCCTTTGTTCATCGGGTACCCCACCCTGGTTCGCGGGTACAGCAGCGGGTCCTTTTCGTATCAGGAATGCATTGCCAGTGGCGGCAACGGCCAGGATTGCCCGGCCATTAATCGTCTGGCCGGCAGCCGCTTTGCCGTGATCAATGCCGAATTCCGCATCCCGTTAATTGGCACGCGGCGTTTCGGGTTGATTAACTTCGGCTTTCTCCCCACCGAAGTGTCATTTTATTTCGACGGCGGCGTCGCCTGGACAGCCGACCAATCCCCGGTGTTAAAATGGGCAACAAACAGCACCCAACGCATCCCGGTGTTCAGTACCGGCGTGTCCTTCCGGATTAACCTGCTGGGATATGCCATTATTGAAATTTACGGCGCTCACCCCTTCCAGCGTCCGCAAAAGGATTGGTTGTGGGGATTTAATCTGGCGCCGGGGTGGTGATAATAAGAAGGCAAGAAAATAAGAAGTTAAGAATTTAAGAATTAAGAATTAAGAAAAGGGTTGGGGGAACGGATTAGGGGGAAAGCAGAGGAAGCGTTTGCGTCGGAATGGGTGTCGGGTTAACCGGAAAGGCAGCATTACATCCGGTGAAAAATGGTGATACATCAAATACCTCCTTTCTACCGCCCCAGCGGTGCCCTAAATTACCGGATAATGAATTCGCGGGCTGTACAACTGATTTCTCCGGGGAATCCGCAAAAGGGAAAGGAACCGGGATGTTGGTTGAATGCCCGTAAATGAAACGGAACAATTGGGACCATCGGAAATTCAGAATGCGATTTACGAACCAACAACTCAAAGCACTGGACCTGAACCGCAACATCATCGTCACCGCGGGCGCCGGTTCCGGGAAAACCACCGTGCTGGTGGAACGGTACGTCCGTATTTTACTGGAACGCGGGGTAGAGCCCGCCCACATTCTGGCCATTACCTTTACGGAAAAAGCCGCCGCGGAAATGAAAAACCGGGTGGTGGAACGATTAAAGAAGGAATTGGACAACCCCGCGTACCGGGAACGGGCGTTTCGCTTGCTGGCCATGACCCCGGAGATGAACATCTCCACCATTCATGCCTTTTGCCATCGGCTGTTACGCAATTACGCCAATTCGGTGGGCCTGGACCCGGAATTCGACGTGGCGGATGATTTAAACGTGGCAGAAATCCGCGAAACGGTGTTCGCGCAATTTTTCAACCAGGACGAACTGCCGTTCGCTCCGGAGGTCCTCCCTCTGGTGGAGCAGGCCATTGAGTATTTTTCCCTGCGCGCGGTTCAAGCCCTCTTTGAATGGGCCCACGACCACCGTTTGCAACTGGAACCGCATCTGCAACGGCTCATTCAGGAAACCCCGGACACATTGCTGCGCCGGTGGGCAGATTTCAAGCACCAGCGCATGGAAGAATTTGTCCGGCAATTGCTGGCGCACCCGGCCATTCAAGCGCTAAAACGTATGCCCATGCCGGAAGGCAAAGCGAAGTACCTGCAGGCATTGCGACAATTCCTTCAGGTACTGCAGAGAACAGAGGCCCCGGACACCGGGGAAATATTCACCGCATTTCTGCCGTTGATTACCCAATCCCTGACGGTCACCCACCATCTGAAAAACTATTTAATCCGGCAAGGCATCTGGGACGACAAGGTAGCGGACGCGTTGAACCAGTTTTTAACTGTGATGAACGCCCGGATTCCGTTGCATTTTAATGATGCGGACAAAGCCGCACTGGAACAGTTTGCGGC
>WGBF01000436.1 GCA_015494485.1 bacterium
AGATGTGTATAAGAGACAGCCATAGTAATAAGAGTAATAAGTTTTTTCTTTTAATTACTTATTTTCACCTCATTAAAATTCGGTGAAAAAATAAAAAAGCGCTCTCACGGAGCGCTCTGCTGATTGACGGGTATTCCTCAACCTATTAGTCACTGCTTTTATCTTTATTTTCAGATTTTTGTGATTGGGAATTTCCAGCACCATTCTTTTTGTAATCGGTAATGTAAAAACCGGATCCCTTAAAAATTAGCCCGTTTCCCCCGCTAATCATTAAATGTGCGGTTTCCCCACACACCGGGCATTCCAGCGTTTGACTGTAATTGCGGATGGACTCAAACCGTTCAAACACATGGCCGCACTTGGAACACCGGTATTCATAAATCGGCATTGCGTATTCCCTCCTGTTTTAATGCCAATGAAAATTAGATTGATTTTTGCCCAAAAAGTTTCCCTGTAAATCAAGAATTGGTTTCACCGGATGGGTTCCGGGGAAAATCCGGTAAATGCACCACACGCTGAGGGAACGGAATTTCAATGCCTTCTTTTTCAAACGCTTCGTAGATTTTTAAACGAATTTCTTCGGCGGTTTTCCAGGCTTCCGTGTAATGCGGTACGTAACCCACACACATTAAATCCAGAGAGGAATCTCCGAAATTAATGAAGTAAACAGCCGGTTCCGGATCGTCGGTAATGGTGGGGTGTTCTTTGAAGACTTGCAGAATAATTTCTTTCACACGGTTCAAATCGGAGCCATACGCCACCCCAACGTCAACACGCACCCGAATTAAGGGATTGGGATAGGAATAATTAATGATGGTAGATTTTACAATTTCGGAATTGGGAATAATATGCAGATTTTTTTCGAAGTCCAGCAGCTTTACGCTCCGAAGCCCAATTTCTGTAATCTCTCCTACCGTCCCATCGGGGGTGCGGATACGATCTCCGGGGCGAAAGGGGCGATCAAACATAATAACAAATCCCGCAATCATATTGGAAAGCGTGTCCTGAGCCGCCAGAGCAACCGCCAGAGACCCGATACCCAGGGTAGCCACCAGACCTTTGGCATCAATATTGAAATGGTCCAGGATGATGAGCAAACCGGTTAAAAAGAATACAATTTGAATGATGCGATTCACCAGCGGGCCAAATTCCCGGTCGATTTCGGTGCCGGTTTTTTTAGCTGTGCGTTTTAAATAATAATCTGTAATTAGGACGGTGAAGCGAATTGTTAATGATGTGGCAATGATGACAACAATTGTGAAAAGAAGTCCGTTAACAATTCTTAGGGCTTTTTCGCCCAAATACATTGCCAGGGCTTCGGCAATAAAATAAATGGCAATGATGATAATCATCCGGGCTAAGAACTTGTCCAGAAATTCCAGAATTTTGTCGTCAATCTCACTTCGGGTAATGGAGACAACCCGCTTTCCAACTTTCTGAAGAAACAGCTTGAGCACCAGATAGAGAACAACCGAAGCAACCAGAATTAAGGCAATTTTAAAGGCACCGGAATAGGGACTTTGAAGAATGATTTCCCAGATGGCTTTCATGGGACCTCCCGCGTTTGGTGTTCCAAAAAGATAGCGGTTTATGCTTTCGCATTAAACCGCTATCTGTAATTTCAATATGAAGAATCGAATTATTCCAAATCTTCCAGACGTTCTTTGGCGTAGGCCTTGTGTTCGGGGTCGTCGGCATCTTTTATGGGGAGTTCCAGGACCTTCTTGTATTCCGCAATGGCTTTTTCCTTTTGTCCCATTTTTTCGTACGTAATAGCTAATTGTAAATGATGATTAATGTGGTTCGGATTTAATTCAATAGCCTTTTGGAAGGCTTCCGCTGCTTTTTCAAGAGAGGCTTCTTTCGGGACACCGCCCAGAAAAATGTTGGCAAATTTCTTTTCAATCCAGCTTAAAGTAGCCAGCTTTCGGTGCCAGCGTCCCAGTACATGCCAGGCAATGTCATCGTTGGGGTCCAATTGCAATGCTTTGTCCACTTCTGCTTTAATTTCTTTGGACAGGCGGATGCGTTCTTTCGGGCTGGCATCCAGCGCTACACGTCCGAGGGCTACGCTTAAGGATAAATGCCCTTTGGAGCCATCCGGATTGACTTCAATTGCTTTTCGGGCAAATTCTTCTGCTTTTTTAAAATATTCCCGCCGTTTGTCTTTATCCTTAAGGGTTTCTCCCACATCGACGTATGCCCGGGAGAGTTTCCATAAGGCTTCGTAGTTATTAGGGTCCAGTTCTACCGCTTTCTGGTAAGCATTCAGGGCGGCCTGGTTATCTAACTTTGCATAGGCTTCGTCACCTTTTTGAATCCATTCCTGGGCGGTTTGGGCCATGAGTGCTGAAATAGCAAACATGAATACCAGTAAAATACGGGAAATCATTTTCATGGTGTTTCCTCCTGTTTACGGGGTGTTGGTTGTCAAAATGTCTATGGATTGGATTTTATCAAAAATCATGATGGTATCTACGATTTCCATTCCCTTTACGACCCGCCCGAAAACCGTATAGCGTCCGTTTAAATGCGGTTGGGGCGTGTGGGTAATAAAAAATTGACTGCCGCCGGTGTCTTTTCCGGCATGGGCAATCCCTACCGTGCCGCGGTCGTACGGTACATCACTGTATTCACAAGGAATGGTGTAGCCGGGACCGCCCCACCCATCTCCGCGGGGATCACCCCCCTGAATGACAAATCCCGGTACAACGCGGTGGAACGTCAAACCATTGTAAAATCCGCTGCGCGCCAGGTGCACAAAATTGGCTACGGTTACTGGGGCTTTATCCGGGAGTAAGCGAATGTCAATGGTGCCCCGGCTGGTGTGAATGCGCGCTGTGTACTGCGTTTCCGGAGAAAGGGGTTCAAAATCCCACCGGGTTAATTGTTTAGAGGGCACTTCGGGGATGGTAATGGTTGAATTCCCTAAGATGTGAATTAATGCACGCCGGGCGTATTCCCGAATGGGCGGAAAGGGATTTTCCAGTTCCTTTTCCAGCAAGGGAACCGCCTGTGGGGAAGCCAGACTATCCAG
>WGBF01000437.1 GCA_015494485.1 bacterium
CGGGGTTTTCACCGAGGAAATGCTCCCGAAAAAAATGATCGCAGCCAACAAAGACGCAAACACTGACCCGGCAACAACCGCTCCCCTTGATCTCATCGGCCGGGAGCGTGAACTGATTATGCAGGCGCTTGAGCAGTGTTACTGGAACCAGACCAGGGCGGCCCGGCAACTGGGCATCACCCGCAACACCCTGCGCTATCGCATGAAGAAATTCGGAATCAAAAGGGAAGAAAAATGACGAAAATTCCTTTGAATGTAATCCGACAAAAGAATATTTACTTTTTGCCGGAAAGAATTGCCGGCAAAAATAAATCCCAAAAGGAACCCTGTCCGATACCTGAAGTTGCATTTCGATCTATTGCCCAAAGTTCCATAGAATTTACTCGAAAAAATAAATGCGATGGCGTAACAACAAATTCATCCGGCTGCGAACCATCCGAACCGGGAACAATATCTTTGACCAAAACAGTTCCGTCGGCAGTACCATCACTTTTCCAAAGCTCTGAACCTGTCCGACCGTCGTTGGCGGCAAAATAAAGAGACGCCCCGACTTTTGTCAACCCTCTAGGATAGTCAAAGAAGCCATCTTTTCGACCGGGATAAATATCTTTTAACAAATGGGTACCGGAAGCGGTCCCATCGCTGACCCATACTTCTACCTGATGCACTTGATCACCGGCCACAAAAAACAATTTGTCACCAACAACTGTCAACTGGCCGGGGATATAGTTTCCATACCAATCAGGATGGCCATACACTTTACTCGTTCCTTCCGGGGTTCCATCGGTAGACCATAATGCATAATTTTTCAGAGATGGATTATCCGGATTATAAGAATCAGCTGCGATAAAATATACCTTTCCCTCAAACAGGACCAAATTTTCGGGATCAGAACTGTTAGCAACTCCGTCCTTCGTTCCTGGAAAGATGTCTTTAAGTAACAGGGTTCCATCATTAGAGCCATTAACCAAGCCTTTGCTTATCCATAATTCTCGGCCAGTGCTGTCTGTAAAGGCAGAAAACAGAAATTTATCCCCAAAGTTTATAAAATGGGAAGGAGCTGAATGGGATTCCTGTCCCCCGGGATTAATATCATCAAAGATGTACGTTCCAACATTGGTGCCGTCGGAAACCCACAACTCCGACCCATGGGTTCCATCATCGGCAGCAAAATAAAGATGATCCTGAAATTCAAAATCAGGGGCGGCACCAGAACCCTGTTCATATTGCTCCTCCGGGTGAATATTTTTCACCATTGCCGTTCCCTGTGCGATGCCATCGGATCTCCATAACTCCCAGCTGTAAACAGGGTCAAAGGCGGAAAAAAAAAGCAGATTTTTAAACGATTTTAATCCTGAAATCGAGTCGCATTGACAGTACGTGTTAATGACTTTAATTTGCCGGGTTCCATCGTGGGTTCCATCCGTCAGCCATAATTCACTGTTGCCGTCATAATTTTCATCCGCAGTAAAAAAAATATTCCCATTCACCAGGGTGAAGCGACGCGATCCAATCATATGATAAATTTCATTTGTTCCGGTTGATGTGCCGTCACTGGTCCAGAGACCTTCTCCATTTGCTGTGTCACCCCAAAAATAAATGCTGTCATTTATTGGGGTCAAAGAGGCAACACTGCCAATATTCTTTACTTTATAGGGCCTGCCATCGGCTTTTGAAACGGAGGGGATGATGCAGAATAAAAACGTGAAAAGTAAAAAAAATAGAAACGGATTGCACGTTCCCTCCTCCTGATCTACAAAAACATTTTTTTGATAAAAATATACCATTTTTGCTCTTCCTCTAATACCCTTCAAATTATCATACTATTGGAATTACCACTGAATATAACTAAATTTACCTGTAATGAATGATTGTCAAAGTGATTTATAGAGTTCACTTATTCATGCCTTCTACTTACAATGGCGGGTAGAAAAAGATCCCAAGAGAATGATGACGGAAAGACCGTCAACAGAGGTGTTTCCTGCCAGGTTTTGCCAAGGCCAAGTCCGCCATTCTCATTGTCACCCCAGGACCACAGACTGTTATTGCTCTTCCCGGCCACTACATGCGAGTAACCTGCTGTAACAAACTGCCAATTGGTATCTGAGGTGAATTTTTCAGGATTTTTTTTATCTTCGTTTGGCCAGTTATTACCCCAGCTCCATAAGGTGCCGTCAGTTTTCAGAGCAACGGTAGAATATGATTCTGTAGCCACAGATTGCCAATTGGTGTCCGTACCTATTTGAACAGGTGCATGTTTCTCTACAATCGTTCCATCACCCAACTGCCCGTGATCATTATTACCCCAGGCCCATAAGGTGCCATCATCTTTTATGGCTGCCGTATGTGAATACTGCCCGGCTATAGCAACCTGCCAATCCCTATCCGTACCAATCTGCACAGGGGACAACCTCGTGGTTGTGGTTCCATCACCAACCTGACCTGCCCAGTTTCCACCCCAGGCCCATAATGTACCATTGGATTTAATCGCTACCGTATGTCGATATCCGGTGCTCACATATCGCCAGGTGTTGTCCGCACCTACCTGGATCGGGGTAGCGCTGTCATTTGTGTTGCCTGTACCGAGCTGCCCCATATCATTTCGGCCCCAGGCCCACAGGGTACCGTTTGATTTTAAGGCAAGGGTATGGCCGTAAAACCCCTCTGACACCTGAATCCAATCCATGTCCGTGCCAAGCTGTTCCGGCTGATGTTGAGTCTGTCCCCACGTCCACAATGAGTGGTCATCTTTAATGCCGGCGCTTAACCCTCCCCCGCCGGCGGATATGGACTGCCAGTTGGTATCCGTACCAATTTGCACGGGGCTATATCTGTTTATTTTCGTGGTATCACCTAGTTGATAAACTGTATTTGAACCCCATCCCCACAGGGTTCCGTCTGAACGGATAGCCAGAGTATAGCCTGAGCCTGCAGAAACAGTCCGCCAGTTTGTGGCGAAACCTATCTGTTTGGGCGTTGGTTCAAGCTCGGTGATAAGTGATTTGTTGCCCAACTGACCTCCGTTGTTATTGCCCCACATCCAGAATGATTCATCCGTCTTTGTCGCAGCGCTGGTTTTTTCACCAAAAACAGCGATGGACTGCCAGTCGGTGTCCGTACCCACTTGTACGGGAATATGGCTGTCGACAGTGGTGCCAATACCCAACTGGCCACGGCTGTTATTGCCCCAAGCCCATAAGGTGCCATTGCTTTTCAATGCCAGTGCATGCCCCCAGGTCAATGCAACAGAATGCCAGTTAGTTGCCGAGCCAACCCGGGCAGGGGCATGCCTTTCGGTTGTTGTCCCGTTACCGAGTTGGCCATACTGGTTATATCCCCAGCTCCACAATGTGCCATCATCCTGGATTGCCAGAGTCAAAGAACCAGCCGCCGCAACAAACTTCCAATTTGATGCCGATCCAATTTGTATCGGAAGGTTGCTATTTGTTGTCGTCCCATCACCAAGCTGGCCATTATAATTATTTCCCCAGGCCCATAAGGTGCCATCGGTTTTAAGGGCTACAGTATGAGATCCACCCGTGGCAAGGGATTGCCAGTCCCTATCCGTACCTACTTGTACCGGCAGGTTTTTATCCGTGTTGGTGCCATTCCCCAGTTGCCCCCAATAATTATATCCCCACCCCCAAAGCGTACCGTCCCTCTTCAGAGCCATAGCATGACTGCCGGAGGCAGCAACGAACCGCCAATCTGCATCGCTACCGATTTGAATCGGAGTATGGTGGTCCGTCGTTGTCCCGTCTCCGAGACGGCCACCGTTACGTCCCCATCCCCAGAGGGTACCGTTTTCTTTGATTGCAAAAGTTCGGTCGCCATCGATAACAACCATTTTCCAGTTATTTCCGGTTCCGACCTGAATCGGAACACGACTATCCGTCGTGGTTCCAGTACCCAACTGACCATAGCGGTTCGTTCCCCATGCCCATAAGGAACCATCCTTTTTCACGACAGCAGCATGGCCATACGATTCTGCCTTAACAAGGCCGGCTGTAATAAAACAACTACAAAGACATACGATTATGGTGATTAGAGCTGATCTTTTTTTCATAATTGTTTCCTTGTAATGGCAATAAATGGTGCTCTTTTTTATCCCTAAAGACACAGAACGAACTAGCATAATTTCCAAGAATCACGTCTTCAAATCGGACGATACAATATTTTTTCAAGGTGGACGCATATAGGTCTTTTCTGCATACTCTGTCTGCTTCTCCTCAACCTGTTTCGCAAGAAAATTGGGCCCATTGCTATATCGTGAATACGAACTCAACGACACAGAAACAAAAAACTCCAATCACATGCACCCAAAAAATTCTATCTTCCGGTAGTCGAAGCGTGCAGCAACATGAGGCAGGGGAAAAATCCCGGAGGCGGTATCCAACCCGGATGCGGAGAAAATCATAAAACGATCAAAATGGTATTCCTGCTCAAGAGTAATCGTTAATAACGTATTTATTTAACACCAAAAAGAGGATTGTACCTCCAAACTTGCCACGTATTTCAGGCCCCGTATCACTTGCCTGATTCAGATTTAGCCATAACGAGCAGAGGACCGGCTGATCCTCCTGTACGATACAAGGGCACGGTTGCGTATCTGTCTTCATTAATCAAAGCAAACTACATCATTACAGATAACTCAGACCAAAACATCGACTCTTACTATC
>WGBF01000438.1 GCA_015494485.1 bacterium
CCATTACGTCGGTACCGCCACGGAAACGGTTATCCGGCTCCTGGCAGAATTTAAGGAAGAACAACTGGTGGATATTCAGGGGCGGCGCATTCGGTTGCTGAACCCGCGAATGCTGGCCCGGATTGCCAATTTATACGATTAGCGACGATCCGGCACCCCTTCCGGGGGAACAAACAGGGCAATAGAGGATCCCACCCATTCCTTGTAGCGGTTGTAGTCTACCCCCATCATTTTGCCTTTGCTAAAGCGGACCAGATTGATAGCCGGTTGTGGCTTTTCATCCCACAAATACATCAGGCGGAATTCGACTTTTGCAAATCCATCGGTGGTTTTGAGGACCGGTGCATACCGCACCTTTTCCTGAAGAATGAAATGTTCAGGATCTTTAATACTCCGCAACCGTTCCGGGGTGACATCCACTTCCACGCCGGAACCGGCAAAGGAAAACAGCGGCTTTAGCACAAAGGCCTCCAGGTCATCCGGAAGTTGCGGCAACTGATGCAAAAAATAGGTTCGGGGACAACATTCGCTATTAATGAACGGCAGGGCATATTTACTGAGTTTGAAATACCAGTTGGGATGTCCAATCCATTCTACCTGTAACGGCTCCTTCCAGAACGCCGGAATGGGGATTCCTCGTTCCCGGACTTCATCAAAAATCAATCGGCTGTAAATCCGGCGAATGGGTATCGTTTTATTATTGCGCCGGTAAAACAACTGCCCGTTCCGGTGTTGGATTTCCGTAAAACACACGGGAGAAACACCGAAAAGCTTCTCCGTGCAATAGAAGTCAATGCGGGTTTTCTGCCGGTGGGGGAAGAGGTCCATGAGCACCACCTGTTCCGGCGGATGAGAGCCCAGCAAAATCCGCCGTAACGCCGTTACATACGTCTCCTCCTCAAAATCCGGAAAGAAATGGGTGAACGTTTCCGGTAAACCGTAAACGGTTCGGAAGGTTTGCCCCAGCAAATGCTGAAAGCAATAGAGGGTCGGGAATCCCTGCAATTCAATCAACCGTGGCACCACCTCCCCCTGATCATCCAGGGCCAGTGCAAAATCAATTTGTAAAAAGGCAGGGTGTTCCGGTTCGCCCGGTAAATAGTATTCCCGGGGAACGGCGCCGTCCATGCGCTGTAAAAATTCCGGCGCGGTTATTATCTTTACAATTTCCTCCCCCGCAGAAAGCAGTTTCTGCTGAAAGGCATTATCAATAAACAGAGGCGTCTCTGCCACCCGAAAGTCCAGCGCCCCGGGAAACAAGCGATGGAGCTCTGCCAGCAGGCGTTCATAATGCCGCGGGGTAAAGCGCTTGTTAAACCATTCCCGAATTTCCGGAATCATTTGCCATTCACCTCCGCGAAACTACCGGATACCCAATCCAGCTCCTCTCGATGAAATTTCCCTGCGGTCATAATTTTCACTTCGTCCAGCCACACCGATGCTTCCTGAATGACACAATCGATGTGGGTTCTGCTGGTCCAGGACTGACCGGTATGCTCCCCGTACGGATGTCCAAATGCCACATGAATGCCCGGCCGTTTTTCATCCTGCAAAATTTCCCCAATCAGCTCGGTGACGGCCAGGTTGGTACCAAATGCAAATTCGCCCGCCCGGTTGCTGTTCTCATCCGTGGTCACGTAGGTCGCAAATTCCTGTGCCAGGTCTTCGTGAACCGACTGAATATGCTGAATCCGTGAGTTTTTAATATCCAGAATGAGTGGCGTGTGGGACAATATACCGTACTTCTCGCACAGATAATCCCCCACCACTCCGTCCACCACCAGACGGCCATCCACCTTGGCCGGAGACGTAAATACCTCCCCGCCGGGGAGATTGCCCCATTTTTGGGGAGAAATGATGCCGCTGGTTTTTACCCACCGCAACTGGGGCGAAAGTTGCACCCGGAGGTCTGTTCCGGCTGGGGTTGTAACCCGAATGGTTTTAACTCCCTGGAGCCGCTTCCACAGCGCGGTTGAAAGGGCGTCAATTTCCTGAAAATCCGCCTGCATCCCCTGCCGCATAATTTTTTCCGAAATATTCACCATGTGTGCATGGCGGATGCCGTGATGATTCACCACCTGCATCATTTCCATCCGGGCGGTTAATTCACCCGGCAGGGCCCGTGCGGCAAAAATACTCACATCGGCCGTTGCCAGCGCGGTTAAAATGGACTCCGGCATATGCGTTAACGGACGGAGCGCTTCTGCTTCCAGTAAAAAGGCGTTCCATTGCGCACCGGCCCTTTCCAGTTGCTGCTGGAAATGATGGGCAATGGTTTGGGATTCCCGGTCAAAAATAAGGACGGCTTTTTCTCCCTGCCGCACGTTCAGACACGTCACCACTGCATTCCGCGCTCCGGCAGCCAGTTTTTCATTGGCAGATTCTTCTTCACCTGATAGCGTACCCGGTTTCCTCATCGGCTTAATACAATCCTTCTTTGGTTTCCTGAATAATTAAATCGACTACCGCGCGCAAATCCTTGCGTTTTTCCCACACCGCCAATTGACGGTCTGCGCCGGTGCCTTCCGTTAAAATGGTACGAATGTAGCTCAGTTCTTCCCGCGTTCCCAGTTCATCCACCACATCATCCACAAATTCGCCCTTCTGGGTGGGGCGAAATACGGGGTTTAAGTCCTACCGGGTCAAGGTGTTTGACCGTTTTCCCCGCACGGGCATTCCCGATTATTTTAATAGCCTGGCGGAATACCAAAACTTTTTGAACATTCTGGTAAAAACCAACTGCATTGATGATGCCAAAAAAATCTGGTGGGACATTCGTTTGCACCCGTATTTTGACACCCTGGAATTCCGCGTATGCGATGTTCCCATGCGGGCGCAGGAAACCATTACGCTGGCAGCGTTATTCCAGGCCATTGTGGCCAAACTTTACAAGCTCATCAAGCAAAATCTGGGATTTCGGTTGTACCGCCGGGCCTTAATTATGGAG
>WGBF01000439.1 GCA_015494485.1 bacterium
ATACAATTAATGATAGTGTTAACATTGTGCGCATTGTTTGGTCCCTTTCATGCTTTCGTGTATTGAATGTTACCGAATCAATACCATTTTTCCCGTTTTGTACACATGACCCGCCGTGAGAGAATAAAAATAGAGTCCCGCAGGCAAGTCATCCGCCTGAAACTGCACAGCGTGAACCCCAGCATTTACCGGTTCGTCAATAAGGGTGCGAATGTGTTGTCCCAGGGCATTAAAAACCTGTAGGGTAACATGCTCCCTGTGGGGTAATTCAAATTGAATCCAGGTTTCGGGATTAAACGGATTGGGATAATTGGCAAGTAATTTTACCGTTTCCGGTTTTTGAGTCAGCGCTGGGGTATGGATACCGGTTATTTCGGTGATAATGTCCGGAATGTACACACTGGCTTCTACTAAAATGGATTTTTGCCCGGAATATTGCGAGGGGGCGTATTCATAGACAATGATCAGGGAATCGTCATCGGTAATCACAAAATCATGGCTCCAGAAATTGCCCTGGGTATAACCGGGGGCATGGGGTACAATAATCCGTCCCCAATAATCATCCGGTGTCCGAAAACTGATTTCCGCGCTACCCGCATATGTGGCGCCACCATCCATATCCGCCCAGAACAGGGTGCCATCGCTGGAGAATTGAATGCGTTCATTACCGCCGGGTCGGATGGAAGCCCCCGGTTCACCGGGGCCAGAGACTGCAGTAGGAAAATTGTCCGACACCTGCACCCAACCGGAAGATGTTTTCCTGAAGAATAGATTTTCCACGCTGTTTTGTGCAACCAAATACACGGTGCCATCCGCGGTTTTTCCAATAGAATGAGCGTAAGGATACAGGTAAGGCCACGCGCTGGTAAGTGTATCGCTAACATACGAGAAATCCAACTGCCAGGAATTGGAAGCAGATTTCCGATACACAAACAGTCCTACCGTAAAAACATTACCGTTATCGGGGGTAGGCATCACACAACTGTGTACAAAATATTCCCCATCGTTTGTTGCAGTGGGTGTTGTAAAGCTATTGTAATAGGTTGTTACAGAATCCAGGTTGTACGTAACCGCCCACGATTGGGTATCGGTTGCGTAATCGTATGCCGAATATGCCCAGTATTCTTTTTGCGCGGTGTTACTCCAATACCGCTCCAGCAACATATATCCCGGAGATTGCAGGGAACCATACACGTAAAAACGTTCTCCTTTCGTCAAATCATCTTCAAAAAAGGAACAGGTTCTTTTTGTAATGGTATTTCCCTGAATTTCCAGGGCATTTATGCCGCTGTGTTTTTCCCACCCATTTTCGGTGAAGCGGTCTTTGTAAAAAATAAGGGGATTGGCGTTGGCATCCAGAACAATCTGTACGGGTAAGTCAAGAACTTTTTGTTCCGGAATTTCGACAGGCGCAAACGACCATGTTCCGTTGTGGCGTGTTCCCAGGATAATGGTTGCCGTATCGGTGTCGTTCTTATGCCAGATTTTTTTTGCCGCTAAATAGATATTTTGACCATCTGTGGTTAAATGAAGGCTTTTGTAACCGACCGTGCCCCAGCTGTTGGCAGAGTCTACAGAATCGATAACGGTTACACGGAGCAATTCACTCAAATAATCCTGGGGATAAGACACGTTAACGAAAAATAAAATGGAAAGAAACGTAATCCATTGTTTCATTGGTGGTATCCTCCGGCGCATTTTGGGTTGAGGGAATTATTTATGAAGGTGATGGGATTGTTCGGATTAAAGCGGGGAAGAGGCATTAATGTAAAATGACCAGACAAAACTTCACACGCCCTGCAATTCATTTCTTCCGTGATCCTTCAAAAAGCGTTGCTTCCGGGCTCCCTGGCGCGAATTATACGGTAAAACTATTTCCTACCGGATAAGAACAAGTCTTTAATAGGTCTTGTTTGAAACATGCTAACCATATAATTGACGCACGGGGTTCCACGACCTGTTCGTTCAAAAATATTACACGCGTAAACTATTTATTAACATAATACAATCAACAATTTACAATATAAACAATCGGAGTGGTGTTAAAAAGGTTGAACTTCTTTTCAACTTCTGGCTTGCTATTTGTTCACCACCAATTAAATTCCTAAATTAACCAGTTGTAATTGAAAACGGGCGACGTGTGAAAGCAATGAAAACCAGTGATAGTATTGTCATTCGCGGGGCACGGGAGCATAACCTGAAAAATATTGATGTGGAAATTCCCCGCAATCAATTTGTGGTCATTACCGGGTTAAGTGGTTCGGGAAAGTCCAGCCTGGCTTTTGACACCATTTACGCCGATGGCCAACGCCGCTACGTGGAGAGTTTAAGTGCCTATGCCCGCCAATTCCTGGGATTAATGGAAAAACCGGATGTAGATTACATTGAGGGGCTTTCGCCGGCGATTTCCATTGAACAAAAAACCACCCAGAAAAACCCCCGATCCACGGTGGGAACAGTCACCGAAATTTACGATTACCTGCGCC
>WGBF01000440.1 GCA_015494485.1 bacterium
GAACCATTATGGTGAAGATGAATTGTTCATAATGAGCTCTTTTACCAACTCCGGACTATGGACAAGCGGCGTACGATGGGTGTAGCTAAACGGCCCCAGGGTGACGACCGTAACCCGTTCATAAACGCGAAAACCAAAGCGAAAGTGTGTTCGCAGAGAAAGGGCATTATTGTGGGAAACATAAGTGATCAGGGCGGATTTACCCTCTTCCTTCATGATTTTACCCATGTACCCTTTTAAGGCCAGCCATACACCGCTTACCCGAAGCTGGGGCAGGATGAACGCATCGTAGAGATAGAATGCTTCCGGTGGAATGGATATTTTGTAATGATATTTTTGGTCCCGGTGGTGGGGCGGCGCGCTAAACCATTCATACCCAATAATCTCACCGGGTGGGGTTTCGGCCACAAGACAGCGGTCTCCGTGGTGAAATCGCTCCCGAAAGCGTTCCGGCTTGGGGTTGCATTGAATAAGAAGCGGCAAATCGTTTTCCGTTGCTTCCCGCACAATACCGGCAAATAGCAACCGTTCAACGTGGGGAATACCATCATAACGAAGAAAAATATGAATATCGTACTGAATGGGTAAGAAATACTTCAGGCTCCGCAGGAAGGGTATCAGTTTGATGAGTTGAGTATTAACTTTGCCGATAGAGGAACTCATGATTTTCTCCCCTGACTTCAATAAATTGCTCATCCAGAGCACCGCCAAGTTCCCTGGCGGCTTCTGTAAGAAAACGCCGGAACGGGCCATTAACCGTATCCGGATTATTTAAATTTTGCAATTTTTTAGGCGCTCCGGCCTTGCGGGTTGCGGGGTAGAGGACGTATTTCGCCGTCCAATAATCCAGTGCCACCGGATCTGTGGATGCCGTAAGCACATTGGGGTGCGCGGCCTTGCGGGTATCCGTTCGGCTACCCCACCCGACAGAAATGGCGGTAATAATGTTCAGGTCCGGTTTGCGGATTTCGGCCATCCACTTTCCCAGCACACCGCCCGTATACCGGAAACGAAACACTTCCGGATGCAAATACAGGCGATGAAAACCGGGCAGGGCATCCAGTTCCTTTTTGTAGCGTGCCATCCATTTAAACAACGGGGTTGCGCCAACGTGATGGGTATTGTATGTGTTTGGTGGCAGTGGTGTCGGGTACCCGCAACTCATATCCACAACGCCCATTAAATTTTTTACGGAGGCTGTAACCCCGGCATAGGCACTGTGATGGTTTATGGCGGATACGTTGAAAAACTTCACCGGTCGGGATGAATACTGCCCCTGTTCATAGGCGCCGTTTTTAAGGTCAATGGTAATACCGCTATAGGCAGAGGTAAATATCGGGTAAGACAACAGTGTGCGATTCCCATGGGGGCTTTCGTAAAACAGATGTTCCGGCCAGACGTAGCCGTCACCTTCTTCCGGATGGGAAACAACGCTGTTTCCGCTTCCGCCGAATTGCAAAGGAGTGGGATTGGGGCCAGCAGGATGCCAGTGGTATTTGGTGACATTGGGATAACCTTCCTGCTGAAAATAAGCTACCAGTTCATTGTAATTGAAACGCCCGTTGCGCTTCCGGGTAGTCCAGCCGCGGGAATTGGGTACCCTGGCCTGATGATTGTCTGCAAGAATGATTTCGCCGGAGAAACCCGGACGGTTTAAAATGGCGGAAATAAAGTGAAAGAGAAAATCCGTATGGGTCATTCCCTGGTGCCACCACTGACTGTTCACTTTTAAAATAACAATGTCTTCAGGGCCAACCAGGGATTCAATACCGCCCAACAGGTGCAGGAGTTGAGCCGTATTTTGGCCAACATCGGTATGGTGGGACACCCATACAACGCTGTTTCCCTCCGGTGGTGGCGGAAGGGGGGGATCTTTCGCCAACGCCAGATTGTCAAAAACGTCCGGAACAATTCCCGTCACCACGGCAGCTGATGTTAAGCGTAAAAAATCCCGCCGGTCAATCATACGTGGGCCCTCAGGATGCCTGTTCCAGTTTCATTTTCTTTTCAAGAAATCGATGTAGGTTGTTCAGCGTATCCATGTTCTCCGGCAGAATTTCTTCATTTGCAATGCGAATACCGTATTCTTTTTCCAGAAAGGCTACCAATTCCAGAATACCTGTAGAATCCAGGATGCCATTTTCCATCAGGGAGTCATCATCATCAAACACGACAGATGTATCCCCAAACAAAAAGTTTTCCACAATAAATTCCCGAATAGTTGTTTTTACATCTTGATTCATAATACTACCTCCTCTTTGGTATCCAGATGGAAGGGTTCCATACGTAAATATTCCGTGGCGCGGATTTTTTGACGAATGTCGCGCATAATATTTTCAACCTGAGCTTCTTTTAAGCCGGTAGCTTTTGCAATTTCCGGAACGGGAACACCACGTTCCATGCCCAGCCACACCAGGTCGCCAATTTCAAAGGGAACACGGAAGAAAAATTCCTCCTGTGTGCATTCGGCGCTGTAGGTATCGGTGGTGGGTGGGCGCTTGCGAATTTCCTCCGGGATGTTCAAATACTCCGCCAGTTGATACACCTGCGTTTTAAACAGATGGGCAATGGGTTTCAGGTCTGCGCCGCCGTCCCCGTATTTCACAAAAAATCCCTGCTCGTGTTCGTTTTTGTTGCCGGTGCCCACAACGGCGTAATTTAAACGTTCCGCATGGTAATACAGCATTGCCATTCGGCTGCGTTGTTTAAAGTTGGAAGCGGCCACAATCTGCAGATATTCTTCTGGGGGAATACGTTTGGTTTTTTCTTCCCCTTCCGGCGAAATAATGGTGAGTTGAAAGACGTTCAGCACCCCCGTTTCGTCCAGGGCATTGGGGAGTACAATTTTCGCTTTGTAGGTGGGGTCATATTCCGGGAAAACGCGCCGGATGGCTTCGTCGCGCCGTCGGTACGTGCCAAAGCCAATCTGGGCAGCGGTCATGTCTTCTACAATAAACCGAACACCAAACTGCCGGGCTAATTTGCGGGCCAGAACAGCACTTTCCGGATTGGAATCCGCCTCGGGCATGGCAACCCCTACGACGCGTTCCGCACCAAATGCCTGTACGGAAAGTGCCAGGCATACGCTGGAATCAATGCCCCCGGAAATGCCGACAACAGCGCCGCGTTTGCGGAGTTTTCGGCCAACTGTTTGCCGCATGAACGAAACAATCCGCTCGGTTTCGTGGGCCGGATCAATCTTTAAATCGTCTTTAGAAAACGGCATTGGTTTCCTCCTTGTGATTCATCTGAACAATTTTGAATTTATTCATATCAATAGTCATTGCCGGTTGGAAATGTTCAATAAACTGCCAGTGGAGGATTTGCAACGATACAATGAAGGTAATGGCCATTTCGTCCCGTGCCGAAGGTACAGGATTTTGAAGCAGTTTCTGGGTAAGCCGTGCAACGGCTGCCGGATTAAAATAACCAAAGCGTTTTAATGCATCCTCCTGTAACAGCTCCCGGATGATTTCAGGAGTGTGCTGGCTTAAAAAGACACTGGCGATTGGTGCGCGATACGGTTGTTTGGGCCGGTTCAGAATTTCCGGTGGCAGCAGTTCCGGAAATGCCTGACGCAAAATGAATTTTCCGGTTAAGCCGTGGAGCTTCAGGTCTGGATGCAGCTGAGCGGCAAAATCGATTAACCGATGATCCAGGTAGGGGAAGCGTCCTTCCACGGAATTGCCCATCATCATGCGATCCCCTTGACTGGACAATAGGTAGCCGTTCATAAAAAGTGCCGCTTCCAGAAACTGCGCTTTGTTTAAGGGATGCCACCGGGAATATTCATACGGAATAAGATTCCAGAGTTCCTCGATGTGGTCTTCCAGGGTAAGAGCAATGCGCGCATCCGGGGCCAGAAAGCGGGAAAAATGCATGCCATTTTCCCAACGGAGCAGGTGTGAATAGAACGGATGGTCGGTTTCGGTTAAATGCCGACGGAAAAATTGTTTCCAGAAGGGGGACACGGAGCCTTTTTCCTGCAAAATATACGGATACAATTTCGCCAATACCATGGGGCGCCATTCGGATTCGGGTGCTTTGGCCCAAAACCGCCGTATTTTATCTTCTTTGAAGATGTTGTAACCAGCAAAAATTTCATCAGCGCCTTCCCCGGTTAGCACCACTTTAATGTGGTGTTCACGAACAAGGCGCGAGAGGGCAAACAATGGCGCTGGTGCTGTGCGGAGCAGGGGTTTCTCTGCATGCCAGACGGCCATGGGAAACAGTTCGGCAATATCATTTTCGTTGATTTCCACCACATGATGCCGGGTTCCCAGGTGCTTTGCCATTTGTTCCTGGTAAGGGCGTTCATCATAATGGGGATTGTGAAACGCCAGAGAAAAAGTTTCCAACTTGTCATTAAAATACTGTTTGACGATTGCGGAAATCAGTGAGGAGTCCAGGCCGCCGCTTAAATACGCACCCACTGGTACATCCGCTCGCAACCGCAGGCGGGTTGCTTCCAGCAGTTGTTCCCGCAGGATGGTCCGGGCGTGTTTCCGGGAGCGTATGGGGAATATCCCATCCGTTGGGAAACGGTAATTCCAGTACGGATATTGGGCAATGCCTTTATCCGACACCGTCATTAAATGTCCGGGTGGAAGTTCGTGAATGTCTCTGAAAATCGTTCGGGGTGGTAAATTGACCCAAAAGGTAAAAATTTGTGAAAGGCCCCGGAAATCAATTTCCAGTGGGAAACGATTTGCGGTCGCCAGTGCTTTCATTTCGGATGCAAAATACATGCTGCCATTGTGTTCGGTGTAAAACAGGGGACGAATCCCCACGCGGTCCCGGGCCAGAATCAATTGCCGGGCGCGGGAATCCCAGATGGCGATGGCAAATTGACCGTTCAGATGATCTACAAAATTCAATCCAAATTCTTCATAGGCATGGATTATCACTTCGGTGTCGGTATGGGTGCTAAACCGGTGCCCTGCTTTTTGTAACAGGGTGCGTAATTCCACAAAATTAAAAATCTCACCGTTGAATACAACCCACATATCCCCCTGTTCATTACTGATGGGTTGTTGCCCCCCGCTTAAATCAATAATGCTGAGCCGGGTCATCCCCATGGCAAAATTTTTGTCCAGGAGCATCCCCCCTTCATCCGGACCGCGATGATAAAGGGTTGCCAGCATGTGTTCCAGCGTGGTCTTCAGGTGGTGTGAGTCAGCAGACGTATGAAACGGGTATATCCCGGCGATTCCACACATAACGTATCCCTGTTTTTATAACACAAATTCCCTTTTGTGCACCATGCATTTCCGCGATATCGCGAAAATGAAAAACATGTTTTGTACGTAAAACAGATGTTGAATGAACAAACAATCGCCGAGCCACCTTTATTTTCGGATCGACAAAGCTCAATATTAGCAATTTGTACCAGAAAATTAATTATTAAATTTGGTAAATGAATTTACTACTCTGTTGAATAAATTTTTCTGGGCTTCCTCCATGAGATAATTGAGAAGATTCCGGTATTTTTGAATTTTGAAGTGTGTGTTCCAGTAAGCGGCGAGTTTGCCAAATTCGGGTTGTAATTGAACAGAAAACAAAATTTTTGTTTTTCAGGATTTTTTTATTTTCTCACGTGTATATATTATGGACTCAAGAAAAATTTAAGGGTAAATCAGACGAGGGGATTATGAAACGAGGATGTTTAATTGGATTGCTTGTCGGTCTGGGATTATTCATTATAATTGGTATTTCGGTGTTTGTAACCGTAAAAAATTATTATAACACGTTTGTAACTCTGGAAGAGCAGGTAAATCAGGCCTGGTCGCAGGTGGAAAATGTTTACCAGCGTCGGGCGGATTTAATTCCCAATCTGGTGGAAGTAGTGAAAGGGTATGCCAAGCACGAACGTGAGACGCTACAGGCTGTTATTGAGGCCCGTTCCCGGGTGGGCGGGCAGGTAAATATTGGCCCCGGTGTTTTGAATGATCCGCAGGCATTTGCGCGTTTTCAACAGGCGCAGGATGCATTATCCTCGGCGTTGCAACGGTTGATGGTCGTGGTGGAACGGTATCCGGAGTTGAAAGCCGACCAACGGTTTGCCGATTTGCAAGCACAGCTGGAAGGGACTGAAAACCGCATTGCAGTAGAACGTCGGCGATTCAATCAGGCGGTTCAGGCATACAATACAGCCATCCGGAAATTCCCGGCCAATATTATTTCCGGCATTTTTGGGTTTCAGCCCAAACCTTATTTCAAAGCACAGGCTGGCGCCGAAACGGCACCGAAAGTTCAATTTTAATTATGATAAGCATGAAAGCATTACACCGCATTCTGTTATTGGTATTGTTCTTCGGTGTCATTCTTACACAGGCGCAGGAATTACCGCCCAAACCTGCTGCCTGGTGTAATGATTATGCCGGCGTGTTAACCCCTTCCCAAAAAGATACGCTGAATGCCATTCTGGGTGATTTCGAACGGCGAACTTCCAACCAGATTTTTATTGCGATTTTCCGTCGCCTGCCTGAAAACACCTACCTGGAAGATTTTGCTGTGCGCCTGTTTGAACAATGGCGCCCCGGTCTACCGGATAAAAATAATGGCATTTTAATTGTAATTTTTACGGAAGACCGGAAAGCCCGGATTGAGGTTGGGTACGGCCTGGAAGACGTTATTACGGACCTTCAGGCCCGGCAGGTATTATACAATGAGATGATTCCCTACTTTAAACGGGGCGATTACTACCGGGGGCTTTTGGCCGGACTTCGGGTATTAATGCCGGCCGCGGAAGGAAAATATAAAATCCCCATTGCGGGGAAGTCTGTGAAAAAGAAGCGTTTTAAATCCGACAATCCGATTGTCGGGATTATGACCATTGCATTTATTTTTTTGATGTTATATGCCCTTTCCCGAAGGGGCAGGTATCAAAGCATGACGTTCGGGGGCGGTCCGCCGGTCATCTGGTATGGTGGGCATCCCCATCACCGTCGCCGTCGCCGATATGATGACAAAGAAGATGATGATGACTTTTTCGGGGGAAGTTCCGGGGGTGGATTTGGTGGCGGATTCAGTGGCGGTTTTGGCGGTTTGTCCGGTGGTGGCGGTGCCAGTGGCAGCTGGTAGCGGAGTTGAACGGTACTTTCGATGTGTTCGGATAAAAAGGAAAGTTCAACGCCCGCCGGGAAATGGGCTTCCCGGCAGGCAAGTGTTTTGAATTAATATTCCAATTCCGATTCTTTGGTAATTCGCTGACGAAAAACGTAGTAGGTCCAACCCTGGTACACCAGCACAATGGGTACAAAAATCAGCGCAATTATTGTCATTACTTTTAAGGTATACGGGCTGGAAGAAGCATTGTAAACCGTTAGGCTCCATTCAGGATTCAGGCTGGAAACCAACACCCGTGGATACAATCCCATAAAAAGCGTAATGGTCGCAAAAATAATGGTTAAGCCGGTCATGGTAAATGCCCAACCGTCATGGTGCTTTTTGACAAACCAACCTGTTGCCAATAGGGTAATTGCTGCCAGAAAGGGCACCGTACCCGGATTTACACCGGTTTTGGTGAACATGTCCGTCTGAAGGTAGCTCAGGAAAATATAAATGACGAATATAATCACGGTAACCGGCCAGAGTTTTTGGGCAATGGCCCGCGCCCGGTTTTGCAGGTCGTTTGTTGTTTTTAAGGTCAGGAAAAGCGCCCCATGCAGGGTAAAAATGGTCAGCGAAGCCAGGCCTCCAACCAGTGCGTACGGATTAAGTAAATTAAAGAAACCGCCAACATAGGTCATGTGTTCATCAATAGGTACGCCACGAATCATATTGCTGAGCGCCACACCCCACAACAGTGCGGGAATGAAACTGCCAATGAACAGCATCCAGTCCCATAAATGCCGCCAGCGTGGGTCTTTGTCCTTGCTGCGGAATTCAAAGGAAACACCGCGGACAATGAGTCCCAGAAGAATTAAAAATAGCGGGAGATAAAAGCCACTAAATAGGGTGGCATACCAGTTCGGAAAAGCGGCAAAGGTGGCCCCGCCAGCTGTTAACAACCATACTTCGTTTCCATCCCAGAACGTTCCGATGGTGTTCATTAAAATCCGGCGTTCCTCATCTGTTTTGCCAAGGAACGGGTGAAGAATACCCACCCCGTAGTCAAATCCTTCTAAGAAGAAGTATCCAATAAACAACACGGTAATGAGGATAAACCATAATGTATTGAGGTCCATGATGTTACCTCCTGTGTTTTCAATTTATTGTTAAGAATTATTCAGCCTCTTCGGCCATTGCAATACCACCCAGGGCGTATTTTTTTAATAAATACACATCTGCCACAATTAGTGCCGCGTAAACCAGGGTAAAACCGATAAGGGTGGTGAGCACTTCCCCCACGGATACAGCCGGGGAAACCGCATCTTTAGTAAGCATGACGCCAAACACAACCCACGGCTGCCGTGCAACTTCTGTAAAAATCCACCCGGTGGAATTGGCAATGTACGGTAAAAATAGGGATAGGATAAATATTTTGCCCCAGAAGGGTGAAAAGTTGTAGTCTTCTTTCAGGACTTTGACGATGCCAAAAAGTGCCAGAAGCAACATTAAAATTCCGGCGCCAACCATAAGCCGAAAGGTCCAGTAACTAATTGCCACCGGGGGTACGTAGTTGCCAGGTCCGTACTTTTGTTCGTATTCCCGTTGTAAATCGTTAATTCCTTTGACTTCGCCGCTAAACTTGTTGTAGGCCAGAAAGC
>WGBF01000441.1 GCA_015494485.1 bacterium
ACTTCCGGGTTGTGGGCCTTCATTTTCAGTCGTCGCTGGACCCCTTTAGCCTTTCAAAAGTTACGATTTCATTTAGTCCGGAAGAAGGGGTGGCTGTTGAAGAAGCGTACATAACCTGGACCAACCCCCTTCCCCGCACCTCCATTACGCTGGGGCGTTTTCGTCAGCAACTGGGCATTATCAACCGCTGGCACGTTCATGCCCTGGATCAGTCCTTTTTCCCGCTGGCGTTGCGCACTTTATTCGGGGAAGAAGGACTGGCCCAAACCGGAATTTCTTTTCACACCTTATTACCCTCTCTAACCGCTTCGGCAAATGAAGTTACACTACAAATTGCCATGAACGAAAATCCGGAGTTATGGGGCACCGGAAAGGGTTTACCCAATGCCCTGCTTCATTTCAAAAATTATTATGACCTGACGGACAATACCTATCTGGAAATTGGCTTCACGGGCCTGGTAGGCACCAACGATACCTTGGGGTTCCAACTGAACACCTCCAGAGGAACAACCCGGGTGTGGGGGCTGGATATCACCCTTTCCTGGTCTCCCGCTCAATACCGGCTTTACCGCCAGCTGGATTGGCGCACGGAGCTTTTCCGCATTGAGCAGTATCCGTTGCACCGTCCGGGATACACCGGATGGGGTGGTTTTTCGTACCTGAATTATCGGGTGAACCGACGATGGTATACGGGCATCCGCCTGGATTACCAGGCCCCCGAAACACCTGCAGCCCCATTTGCCAAAACCCTTCAGGTCGTACCGTATGCCACCGTGTGGCAAAGTGAATTTGTTTACCTTCGGTTCCAGTACATTTTTCAATACTTACCGGACACCGGGACAAAAAATTCCCAATTTCTGATTCAGGTGGATTGGGCATTTGGTCCGCACAAACACGAAAAATACTAAAGGAGAACGTCATGAAACGCTTCATATACATTTTACTCACTGCGTGGATCGCCCTGCATGCGACCTCCCTTCAGGCCCAGCACAAAATTCAGGTTGTGGCGACCCTGAGCACGTATGGGGATATTGCCAAATACATTGGTGGAAACCGGGTGGAGGTGCGCTCCATTGTAAAGGGCAATGAGGATCCGCACTATGTTAAACCCAAACCAACCTATGCCGTATGGCTGGCCAAAGCGGATTTGTTCATTGAAACAGGGCTGGACCTGGAATTATGGGCACCCGCATTAATTGACAAGTCGGGGAACCCGCGCATTCGCAGTGGCCAGCCGGGATATGTGGCTGTTGCCGATGGCGTACCGATGCTGGAAGTACCCGCCGTGGCCGACCGCAGCGAAGGCGACGTTCACATTTACGGCAATCCTCACATTCATACCAGTCCGCTAAATGCAAAAATCATTGCTGAAAATATTACCATTGGGTTAATTAACGTGGACCCCGAAGGAGAGGCCTATTACCGCGCCAATCTGAATCGTTTTAAACAGGAAATTGATGAACGCTTGTTTGGCAAACAACTGGTTCAATTACTCACCGGTCCGGTATTAACCCGTCTTGCCCGTAACCACCAACTCGTTACCTTTCTGGAGCAGAAAACTTTCCACGGCAAACCCCTGATTCAACTTTTAGGCGGGTGGATGAAAAAAATGTATCCGTACCGGCACCGTAAGCTGGTAGCCTACCATAAAAATTGGGCCTATTTCAAGGATTTATTTGAACTGGAAATTATTGGTTATGTTGAACCCAAACCGGGCATTCCACCCTCCCCCCGGGATGTGGAAGAATTAATCAATCGGATGCGCCGGGAACATGTGCGGGTCATCCTTGCGGCCAATTATTTTAGTGAACGGAAAGTGCACGATATCGCACGAAAGGTTGACGGCATTCCGGTTATTGTGCCGCTGGGAGTGGACGGTGCACCAGGGGTCACAGATTATTTCTCATTAGTGGATGTGTGGGTAAATGGATTGGTAACGGCCTTTGAACAACAGAAAACGGAGGAATAACCGGTGCAGGTTTCCATTGTTGATATCATGCTACCCGCCTTTGCCGAATGTCTGGTACTGGTGGGTATTCACTCCTATCTGGGCATTCACGTTATTAAACGAAAAGTCATCTTTGTGGATTTGTCCCTGGCACAAATTGCAGCGCTGGGAACAACGGTTGCCTTCCTATTCGGACTTTCTCCCCAGAGTGAAGGGGCGTACTGGTTTTCGCTGGGGTTTACCATGCTGGGAGCGGCCATTTTCTCTCTTTCCCGTTTTAAAAACGAAAAAATCCCTCAGGAAGCCGTTATTGGTCTGGTGTATGCCCTTGCAGCTGCCATTGCCATTTTAGTGGTGGACAAAGCCCCCCACGGTGCAGAACATATTAAAGAAATAATGACCGGTAGTATTTTGTGGGTCCAGTGGCCAACCATTATTAAGGCAGCCATTGTATACGCCCTGGTGGGCGGGTTTCATTTTCTTTTTCGGGATCGGTTCATCCTTATCTCCAACAACCCTGAGGCGGCGTATGCCCGGGGCATGAACGTACGCTTCTGGGATTTTCTGTTTTACCTATCGTTTGGCATTGTCATCACCCATTCTGTGAACACAGCCGGCGTGTTACTGGTATTTGTATTCCTGGTAGTTCCGGCTATTGCCACCATGATGATTACCGATAAACTGTGGCTTCAGCTGGTCATCGGCTGGACAATGGGCACCCTTGTTTCGGTAATTGGCCTGGCACTTTCCTATTATCTTGATTTACCCAGTGGTCCCACTGTGGTTACCACCTACGGTCTGGTGTTACTGGTGTTAAGTCTGGTGTTATATATCGTTCGGGCGGAAAACCGCATGATTGCCGTCCGCAATGTTGCCCTTGGTATTGTTACCACCATTTTACTGGCATTTATATTTTACGAAGGTGGTCATTTTTTTAATCACCACGACCACACTGCCGCAGCGGTTACTACTCCTCAACAAACTGTAAACCAGCACGTTGACCTGGACCAAATGACCGATACAGCCTTTACCCAATTTGTTCAGCAATTGAAAACCAAAAAACAGCTTATGGATGCGCTTACTCAAGTGAGCGATGATTTTCGGCGATGGGAGATTATTCAACGCTTAATTCAGCTAGCCCCGGCGGAGGGATACCACGAAGCCCTTCACCTGCTGGAAGCTACCCAAATTCCGCTGCTTCGCTCTGAAATTTATGATGCGTTCAAACAAGCGGCGGGCCGTGATTTTGGCTATGACCCCTTTGCCGAAGCTTCGGAAAATTCCCGAAGTTTACGCGCACTCAAGCAATGGTGGCACACCACATTTCAAAGGGGGAATGGTTCCGGAGAATAATTTTGTACATCATCAGGTGACGGATCGGCTCAGATAATCTCTACTCCCAGGATGGTCACATCATCGTCAATGGGGCGTTGTTCGGTCCAGTCTTTTAATTTCTGCAAAACAAACTGGATACTGTCATCCAGGGAAAGGCTTCGGGCCTCATCCAACACGCGGGTTAGACGATCCTTGGTGAACATTTTTTCATGTTTATTGCGGGCTTCGATAATCCCGTCGGAATACATATAAAAACGGTCTCCGGGTTGCAAGCGAATTTCATCCTGGGTGTATTCCCAGTTTTCCATAAAACCAATCGGCAATCCGGGCACCTGAATCTGCCGGGCTTCACCATGGGTGGGTACCAGAATAATGGGGGGATGTCCGGCGGAGACAAACTGAAAGGTGCGTTCTTTGATGTTTAACACCCCGTAAATCATGGTAAAATACTGCCCGGTATCGGCATCCATTTGAAACCGGCGATTTAATTGATTGGCCACTTCCCGGGGTGGGGTTATGGCATACCGGGGTGGATTTTCCAGGCGGGTTTTAATAATACTGGATTGGTCAAGTACCGGCGACAGTAATCGGGATAATGTAACCGCCAGCAGGGCTGCAGCAACCCCATGTCCACTCACATCCAGCACATACAAGCCCAGATTATTTTCATCCAGCTGAAAATAATTCAGCACGTCACCCGCCAATTCATCGCACGGTTCAAAATGCCAGGAAATTTTAAAGCGATGGTTCTGAGGCGGCGCAGAGGGAAGCAATGCTTCCTGAATCTTTGCGGCCGCTTCCAGGTCTTTCCGCATCCGACGATTGGTTTCTTCCAGCTCTTCGTTTCGCAGGGAAAGTTTCTTTTCCAGTTCCACAATCCGTTCACCGGCACGAAGTCGCACCCGTAATTCGTCGTTATTGACCGGCTTCACCAGAAAATCATCGGCTCCGGCTTCCATTCCTTCGATTAGGTCGTTTTTCTCAGCCCGGGCGGTTAACATAATGATGTACACATATTCTTCCCGGGGTACGGAACGGATATTTCGCACCAGATCAATGCCGTCCATATTGGGCATCATCCAATCGGTAATCACCATAGGAAAGGTATCATTCTGGAAATATTCCCATGCCTGGGCGCCGTCTTCGGCCTCTACAACGGTATGTCCCCATTTTTGCAGAGTCCGAACCAACAACCGGCGGGAAACCTTATCGTCTTCAGCGACCAAAATCTTCATGCAATCCCCCTGAACTTCCTGCTGTTCACACATCAACAGCTTTTCCTAATACCCGATTAATCTCCCCCGACAACTCACTAATTTTTATCGGTTTGGTGACATAACCATCCATGCCAGCGGTCAAACCTTTCTCCCTGTGTGCTTTCATGGCATTTGCTGATAATGCAATTATCGGCGTATGTTTCCCGGAATTCACTTCCATTTCCCGAATTTTACGGGTTGCCTCATAGCCATCCATTACCGGCATTTGTATATCCATCAGGATTAAATCAAATTGGCCGTTTTGCCATTTTTCAATTGCTTCTTCACCATTGGCGGCAATTTCCACCCGATGCCCGGCTTTCTCCAGCATCCGTTGTACCAGCCGTTGATTGACAGTATTGTCTTCCGCAACCAGAATGTTCAGGGAACCAAATTTTTCACCAATATGGTGTGTGGAAACTTGAGCTTTGGTAGAGTCCACTTGGGATACACGATTATCTGCAAAAATGTTGATCAGCACCCGATATAATTCATCACGGGTAATGGGTTTAATCATATATCCTGCAACATTCAGTTGTTTGCATTTTTCAATATCCCCGGGCCGACTGCCGGAAGTCAAAAGAACCACTGGTAATTGCTGGTAAGCCGCCATCTCCCGAACCGCTTCGATTAACATAAAGCCATCATACTCCGGCATATGCCCATCGGTAATTAGCGCGTCAATGTCTGCTTGAGTATGCAAAACATTCAGCGCCTCCTGTGCACCGGGAACCACAATCGGGTTCACCTCTACTCGCTTTAACACGGTTTCCAGATATTTTCGATTGATGGCATTATCATCCACCACCAGTAATTTTCTACCGCGTAACGTTTTTGTTGGCAATGTCTTGGTGTATGATCCCGGTGCTTCTTCTAGATCCAGCACAAAATGGAAAATACTGCCGGGTTGGTTGGATTGAATCCTTAACTCATTTCGTAACGCTTTGGGCACAGGACTTTCTACCCACAATTTCCCGTTCATCATCCGAACCAGGCGCAGGGAAATGGAAAGCCCCAATCCGGTGCCGCCATACTTGCGGGTTGTGGAACCATCCGCCTGGGTAAACGCTTCAAAAATTTGATCCTGCTTTTCCTTGGGAATGCCAATTCCAGTGTCAATGACCTGAAACCAGAGACGGGCTGATTTATCCGATGCGTGCTCTTCAGCGAATCGTTGTACCAACACAATCACGTCACCATTTTCAGTAAATTTGATGGCATTCCCGACAAGGTTCACAATAATTTGGCGGATTCTTCCCGGATCCCCCATAAATGCATCTGGTAAGTCCTCATCAATCCATTGCACCAGTTCAATGTTCTTCTGAAATGCTTTTATCGACAGGCTTTTTAGGGCATCGCCCACCACTTCCCGCAAATTAAAGGGAATGCGCTCCAAATCCAGCTTTCCGGCTTCGATTTTGGAAAAATCGAGAATATCATTAATAATCGTCAAAAGGCTTTCACCGGAGCGTTTAATCAAACTTAAATATTCCCGTTGTTCGGGCGTTAATTCGGTTTCCAGAGCCAGTTCCGTCATTCCCAGAATACCGTTCATGGGTGTTCGGATTTCATGGCTCATGTTGGCCAAAAATTCGCTTTTCAGTTTGTTCGCTGCTTCCGCTTCTTTCCGTGCCTTTTCCAGTTGAACATTCTTTTCCTCCAGACGATGATGTGCTTCCTGAAGTCGCTGAAATAATTCCCTGGCATTCCGGATGGTTGCGGATAATTCATTGCGCAATCGTTGTGAGGTAAGCGCGGTGGATGCTAAAAACAATCCCGAAAAATACAAAATGATGATTTTTCCCGCTTCCACTTTCCATGAAATGGAAGCATTGAGGTGAAATGCCGCAATGGCCAGAACTCCCAGATACACCAGAATTCCTAAATGCAACATGGCCAATACCCGTTTGGGGGAATAATGGGACTGATCCGCAGCGCGCACCAAAAACAAAACAATTAGCCAGCTCTGGTTTGCTCCGGTAACATAGACGATATAACCAAAAAGCAGAACATCCAGATAAAAAAACAACGTTCCCAGGTTAAAGGATGTGATTTTGTTAAAATATTGTTTTAATACAAGCCAGCTTAATATTGCATATCCGTAAATGACGAATAAACACTGCCAGAATGCGGTGATTTGAAATGTGTTCCGAATCAGCCACTCATGGACAATTACCAGCAACATCAGGATGCTAAACCCAAAAAGCCGTAACCGCGGAATTAATCTGACATTATAATCATAGGATTGCCGTTTTTTTCTCAGATAGTTTTCATCCACATTCAAAATAAATTCTTTTGGGGTCATGGATCCTGACTCCTGTTTTATCCATTCTCCAGGATAACAGCAGACGCAATTTCATCCAGTACGGCTTTCAATTCCTTCTGTTTTAACGGTTTGGTAACATAATAATCCATGCCAGCGGTCAGGCATTTTTCTTCGTCGCCTTTCATAGCGTGAGCCGTAAGAGCAACAATAGGAATATGTTTCTGGGTATTCATTTCCAGTTTTCGGATCTCGCGGGTGGCCGTTAATCCATCCATTTCCGGCATTTGAATGTCCATTAAAATAACATCAAATTCCTGTTGGCTGTACAATTCCACTGCCTCTTTCCCGTTATTGGCGACCACCACCTCGTGCCCGAACTTCTCCAGAACTTTCACAGCCAATTTCTGATTTACGCGATTATCTTCCGCCAGCAGTACCCGGAGTTTAAATTTTTCTTCCTCTCTGGTTGGCGCTTGCGCTGTTTCCGGTTGGTGAGCCCGATTTTCCGGAATATCCTGCAACTCCATGATGGCATCCAGCAACTCAGAGGACGTTACCGGTTTAATCAAAATACGGGACCGTTTTATTTTATTACCCAGCTGGACATCTTTTCGTTTGTCGGTATTGACCAGAGCAATCCAACCCATTTGTTTCAACGGTGGATGTTTTTCAAGCATTTGCAGCACAAACTGGCAGCCATCGGCTTCCTCGGTGGTGATCGCGGTATTGAAAATCACCACGGTATTTTGCGGGGGATGATGAACCAGAAGTTGCGGAATATGCCCAATATCCGAAATAATCTGGGGTTCAATTTCCCAGCTTTTTACCATGCGATACAGAAACTCCCGCGTTGTGGGATGTTCATCAATAATGACAACTTCCAGATGCTTTAAAACCCGGTCATCGGAAGGAACACGTTGAGCCATGTCATCCCGCTGCAATTCAATCTCAAAATGGAACACGGTTCCCGGTCCGCCTTTTGCTTCCCGAACCCCGGTATTGGGACTTTCGGCCCAAATGGTGCCGCCCATTATTTCCACCAGCCGTTTGGATATGGCCAGTCCCAATCCGGTACCACCAAACTTCCGGGTGGTGGATCCATCGGCCTGAGAGAAGGCATCAAAGATAATGGGTAGTTTGTCTTTTGGAATACCAATTCCGGTATCTGCAACGGAGCAATGCAGGCGAACCTTTCCATCAGCTGCGTTGCGCAATTCGACCCGGAGTACCACTTCCCCTTCTTCTGTAAATTTTATGGCATTGCCAATAAGATTGACCAGAATCTGCCGCACACGGGTGGGGTCTCCAACCAGCCGGTCCGGTACCGTCGGATCCACGTAAAACGCCAGCTCCAGCTTTTTCAAATGTGCCCGCACGGCCAGGGTTTTCATGGTCTTTCCAATGGACTCCCGTAAGGAAAAGGGGATGTGTTCCAGCTCCAGCTTACCGGCTTCAATTTTGGAAAAGTCCAAAATATCATTAATAATATTCAGCAAAGAATCCGCTGATGTTTTGACAATTTCCAGATAGTCCTTTTGTTCCGGGGTCAAATCGGTTTCCAGCGCCAACTCGGTCATCCCGATGATTCCGTTTAACGGGGTACGGATCTCGTGGCTCATGTTTGCCAAAAATTCACTCTTGGCTCGGGTGGCCTCTTCGGCTTTTTGGCGGGCCAGTTCCAATTCATTGATGGTGGCGGTTAATTGATACGCCTGTTCTTCCAGTGCATTTTTAGCCTCTTCCAGGTCCTGAGCGTATAATTTCAATTCTTCTTCCGCCTTTTTCCGTTCCGTAATATCCCGAAATACCACCTGATAGGCCCGCTTACCTTTTAACGTAATTGGCACTGCTGAAACTTCTGCGTAAAAGCTGGTACCATCCAAGCGAAGCAACAATTCATCTGCCGGCGGTGCCATCTCGCCGTTCTTCATTCGGGCAACCCGCTCGGCTACTGCCTCCCGGTAGCTGGGATGAACCCGGTTGATAATGGGTTTTTCCAGAAAATCATCCGGTGATGTACCACCAAAAAGGCGAATACCGGCCTGATTAATAAATTTGACCTTTCCTTCCTGATGGATGAGGATGCCATCCGGACTTAATTCCACCAATTTCCGGAAGCGTTCCTCGCTTTCCTGACGTTCCTGTTCGATCTGGATTTTTTCGGTGACATCATCCTGAACGGCCAGATAGTGGGTAATAACGCCCTCTTCATTTTTTATGGGGGAAATTATTGTCTCCTGCCAGTACAATTCGCCATTTTTCCGCTTATTCAACAATCTACCTTTCCATACATTGCCTTTTTCGATGGTTTGCCACAGCTCTTTGTAAACAGTGACAGGCGTCTGCCCCGATTTGAGAATGCGGGGATTTTGCCCCAACGCTTCTTCCGGGGAATAACCGGTGATTTCAACAAATTTGGGATTTACGTATTCGATAATTCCTTCTTTATCCGTAATAATAATACCATTTGCGCTTTGCTCTACTGCATACGATAGCTTGCGTAATTTTTCCTCACGTACCCGATGTTCGGTTACGTCGAGGGCAATTCCCATTGTACCCTCAAATTGGCCCTCCCCATTAATATGGGGTAAAAACTGCACATCATAATCCCGCCCCTGAAGGTTTAGCGTCGTCGCAAAACGCTCCCCTTTCAATGCACGGCTAATTACTTCCAGTAATTCCGGAAATTGCTCGGTAAATTCCTGAATATTCTTCCCGATTAAATTGGGAAACGACTGCAGAATTTTCTGCCAGCCGGATCCCTCCGCCACAGTAACGGTTCCATGTTTGTCCAGCGCAAAAATCAATACGGGCAGGCGGTTAATAAGGGATTGCAACCGAACCTGACTTTCCAGAAGTTTTTCGGAAACCTTCCGTTTCTGAATATCCAGCTGATAATTCTTAATCAGCACAAAAATTAGGGTTAAAAAGATAATCACGTAAACGGCATACGCCAGGGGACTTAAATAAAACGGAGGTTTAATTTCAATCGGGATTTCCGTGATATCACTTAACACATGTGCCACCTGCTGTGCCCGAATTTGCAAACGATATTTTCCGGGCAACAACCCGTGATAAGTAACTGTGTGATCGTTTTTTGCCTCCTGCCATTTTTCATCATACCCCAGCAAACGTACCTGGTAATGGACCGAATTGCCCGGATACACCAGACTGGAAAAGGTGGCCTGGATAACCGGACTGGTATCCTTGATGACAATGGGTTTATTCCCTTGAATATTCTGGTACACACGGTTGTCCGCCACAAAAGAAAAAACCAACGGTTTTGGTGTTTTTTGCGGTTTTTTAAAATTATTGGTGCGCACAATACCGTCTGTGGTCGCAATCCACAAATTGCCGTTTTTATCAAACACCAGGGAGCGAAAGGAAACAGTAAGATCCGGTAAGCCATATAACCGGTCAAAAAACAATAAATTTTTTTGGGAATAAGCATAAATGCCGCGGTTGGTCCCAATCCAGATGGTTCCATCCGGTCCCCGAACCAGCGCCCGGATTTCCAGGTTGTTCAAAGGTGCCAGTTTCGCTTCCCGAATTATTTTATTCTTTTCCACAATCCAGATACCGTGATTGGTCCCCAGCCACAGAGAATCATTGTGTTCAATAAAATCATTGATGCTTAACTGCAAATCCATATGCCGCATGTTAAACGGGGTAATATTCTGGAAGGTCTGGGTTACGGGATTGAACCGCAGAATTAAATTCTGGTTTTCCCGGCAAACCGCCACCAGTCCGTAATGACGGGTTTCACGGATTCGGGATACCGGTGTTACAATAAATTCTTTTTCACTGTACCGATGCAGGGTGAAATCGGCATCCAGGCGATAAATTGCCGGAAAATCCGCCAGCGCAATCCAGACGTCGCCGTTGCCATCCGTCTGCATATGGTAAATTGTTCTGTTTTCGGGTATTTGTATTCGCCATGTGGTATCCCGACTAAAAAAGCGGAGCGTACCGTCAAAATACCCAACCAGGATGCCCTGATGCCAGGATACAACAGATGTAATCATTTTGGCCATTCGATCAGGTAAATACGAAATTGTTTCCGGGATGTATTGGTTAATGGGGGAAGCTTGCAATATTTCTTTTCCATCGGTTAATAGGATATTTCCATTATTATCCGCAGCAAGCTGCTCAATTGCAAAATTGGAGGTTAACCACACCGGTGTAAACAACAATCGAATCAGTGAAAACAACCCGCTATCTGTGCTGATCCAGATGGTTTTATCTCTGGCAATAAAAATGTTGTGAATGACATCTGCCGGAATGATATTCTTGTTTTTAATCAACATCCCGGTTCCGGACTTTTCAACAAGGTACAATCCGTTTCCGCTGGTGCCCACCAAGTATTCCCGGGATGAAACCGGTACGAACACATGAACATCGGGTATATTCAATTCCTGAACCAGGCGATAGCGATTTGGCATCAGGTGCAGGCGAAAAATGCCGTAAGCTCCGCTAAGATAAAATACACTATCGTTTACGGCCTGAAACCAATTAATAGTAAACCCATCCGTTTTACTTACTCGAAACAACAAACGTACTGCATTTTCCCGGGGAGAAAAAAGATAAACACCGCCGCCATTGGAGAAGATATACATTGTTCCATCGGCTTTTTCATAAAAATAAAATGAGCGGGTGTAACTTTTGGTATGGTCTTCGGGAGGGAATTCAAACCGCTGGAGTTTGCCATTTTTATACCGGACCACACTATTGGGCTCGCTAATCCACAAATGGCCACTTTTATCCCAGTACAGGGATTTTGGGTAAAAAAGTGTTGAATCGGTAACCACAGGTCTGGAAACCAGGAACGGGGTTACACCTCCTTTTCGGTCCAGTGTAAAAATGCCTCCATCGCCAATGAAAAACATCTGGCCTGTGGGAGAAATTTGAATGTTTTTAAAATATAAATTCCCGGTAGGTACAGGCACTTCAGCAAATTCCCATCCATCATACCGAATTAGCCCCCGGTCGGTAGCAATCCAGATAAATCCGGAGCTATCCTGATTAACGGCTTTAACCAAATTGATGGGTAAATTCTGTTCTACTCCAAACCGTTGAACGTTCCAGTAGGAGGGAAAGCCTGAAAAATTGAAAACAAAAAGTGCAAAAATTGAAAGGAGGATAATTTTTTTCATAAAACAATCCCTGTTTATTCAAAAACCTCATCCTGATCGTAATTGTAATCGGCGGATAATGGTGTAAAGTTAATTTGAAAATGAGGAAACCAATGATAAATCAGGGCTTAAAATAACCGAAACGGGAAAAATTTTTTCTTTTTTACTGAACGTAAAATTTATCTAAATTCATGGCAGTCTAAAACTTCAGGAGGGCACATCCATGATCAACCGTATTGTAGAGCTGTTGGGCAACGAAGCCGATTATTTACTCAATCACACATGCAAAACGATTCCCAAAGAAAAACTTCATTTACCCGGCCCGGATTTTGTCGACCGTGTCGTCGCACCTTCGGATCGGAATCCTGCCGTTATGCGGAATATGCAAACGTTATTTAATACCGGCCGCCTTGCTGGTACCGGCTACCTTTCCATTCTTCCTGTGGATCAGGGTGTGGAACACTCTGCCGGTGCTTCGTTTGCTCCCAATCCGGATTATTTTGACCCGGAAAATATTGTTAAACTGGCCATTGAAGGCGGTTGTAACGCGGTTGCATCCACCCTGGGTGTGCTGGGCGCTGTGGCCCGGAAATATGCCCACAAAATACCGTTCATTTTAAAAATTAACCACAATGAATTGTTAACCTACCCCAATAAGTACGACCAGATTTTATTTGCCAGCGTGGACCAGGCGTTTGAAATGGGCGCTATTGCTGTGGGTGCCACCATTTATTTTGGTTCCCCAGAAAGCAACCGGCAAATTCAGGAAATCAGTGAGGCATTTCGCTATGCGCACAGCCTGGGACTGGTAACAATTCTGTGGGCATATTTACGCAATCCGGCCTTTAAAACCGACGAAGCGGATTACCATCTGGCCGCGGATTTAACCGGGCAGGCCAACCACCTGGGCGTTACCATCGAAGCGGACATTGTGAAACAAAAACAGCCGGAAAACAACGGCGGTTTCAAAGCCCTGAAGTTTGGAAAGACGCATGAGAAAGTTTACACCGAACTCACATCAGAGCACCCCATTGATTTAACCCGCTATCAGGTAGTGAATTGTTACATGGGTCGCGCTGGCCTGATTAATTCCGGCGGTGCTTCCGGTAAAAACGATCTGGCACAGGCCGTGCGCACTGCCGTCATCAACAAACGGGCCGGTGGTATGGGATTAATCTCCGGACGAAAAGCATTCCAAAAACCGATGAAAGAAGGGGTGGAATTACTCCATGCCATTCAGGATGTGTACCTGGAAAAAGAAGTAACCATTGCCTGATGGTTAATGCTATTATTGTGCAGGCTGCCTGAAAGTTCAGGCAGCCTTTTTTATTTCCCTCATGCTGAAAATCCACACGCAACGGGCCGCCGAATAATCCATTGCCCGGTTTCTTGCTCCGATTTAATTCCAAAGGATTTTAGAACATTCAGAAATTTCCAATGGAACCCTTCAGTGAGATTCCCTTATGCTCTGGTCTCCACTATGGCATGAAATGACACAATATCTGGAATGCTGTTTTTCAGGACTTTCCTGAGGATGGTGTTAAATCTTTTTTTCTTTGGACA
>WGBF01000442.1 GCA_015494485.1 bacterium
AGCATTGCGGACAAAGCAGAAGATGTGGCCATCTTAATGACCTTAAAACCCCTCCCGCAGATTGAACCGCTAAAAGAGGACATGAAAAACTTCATGTTAAAAAACATCGAAGCGGTTGAAAAAACGCATGACATCATTCGGGAAATGGATGAGCTGCTGGAAAGCGCTTTTGGAGGAACGGAAGCGGAAAAAGTAATCCGGATGGTAGAAGAAGTGGCGTTTATGGAGCACGAAGCGGACATTATGCAACACAAAATTCTAAAAGAATTATTCTCAATGGAAGATACATTGAGTTATTCGAGCTTTTATTTATGGATTAACATTTTACAAACCATGGCATCGCTGGCAAACCTGGCGGAAAAATTAGCAAACCGTGTGCGAATGTTACTGGAAGTCCGCTAACTAACTTAAACATTGGAGAACATGTATGGGCATTGAGACCATTATTCTGACAATCGCGCTGATCAGCGGATTTTATATGGCCTGGAGCATTGGTGCCAACGATGTGGCAAATGCGATGGGAACTTCGGTGGGCTCCGGAGCACTCACCATCCGACGAGCCGTAATTATTGCCGCATTTCTGGAGTTTGCCGGTGCATTTTTTGTTGGTACGCACGTTTCGGAAACCATCCGCAAGGGCATTATCAGCCCGGAAGTTTTTGCCCCCAATCCCATGCTTCTGGTATACGGTATGGTCGGGGCATTATTGGCCGCCGCAATCTGGCTGCAAGTGGCTTCGTATTTTGGCTGGCCCGTTTCGACCACGCACTCCATTGTTGGTTCCGTGTTGGGTTTTGGCGTGGTAGTTGGTGGCTGGCACGCTGCCGAATGGGGCAAGGTTGCATCCATTGTGGCCAGCTGGGTAATATCACCCCTTTTAAGTGGAACCATCGCATTTATTTTATTCTCCATCCTCCGACGGTTAATTTATTACAACCATAATCCAATCCGGGCGGCAAAACGGGTCACCCCGCCGTTGGTCTTTCTGGTATTTTACATTTTAACGTTAGCCATGCTTTTTAAGGGATTGAAAAATCTGAAGCTGCATCTGGATTTTGGCGAAGCTTCCCTTTACGGATTGGGCGTTGGGCTGCTTGCCGCTATTATCAGTCATCTTCTGTTAAAACGGATTCAGCCTGTGGAAATTGCTCCCCGTGAAAAAATTACCCAACCCCCGGTTGTCAAAAAAAATCTTCCCAAAATTATTGGTCTGGTGGAAAAGACCATGCACAGCGCCATCGGCGAAGTAAAAACAGAACTGGCGAAAATTCTGGAGGATTTGCGTGCTGTCCGGCTGGATGTGGAAGAAGGCATTGAAGTGGAACGGGGTAGCAGTGAGTACAAATCTGTTCAACGCATTTTTGTGTATTTGCAAATCTTAAGTGCCGGCTTTGTTGCCTTTGCCCACGGTGCCAATGACGTAGCCAATGCTGTGGGCCCGTTGGCTGCTGTCATTAGTATTCTAAAAAATGGAATTGTTGGTGCAAAAACGCCGGTGCCCATCTGGGTGTTGGCACTGGGCGGTGTTGGTATTGTTGTCGGATTAGCCACTTGGGGTTGGCGGGTTATGCTGACCATCGGTAAAAAAATTACCGAACTGACACCTACCCGGGGATTTTCCGCAGAATTTGCCACAGCTACCACCATTGTTCTGGCGTCAAAATTGGGATTACCCATTAGCACCACCCATACACTGGTCGGGGGTGTTTTAGGTGTGGGGCTGGCCCGCGGCATTGGGGCATTAAATCTCCGCGTTGTGACCAATATTATCATTTCCTGGCTAATTACAATCCCCGCTGGTGCCGCCGGGGCTATTTTCTTCTATTACATCCTGAAAGCGATTTTTGGTGGATGAGCGCCGGTCTGCTCATCCACCCTTGTTTTCACTTATGGCATCATGCTTTTTCCGGCCGGTGACCAACACCGGACAGGGTGCCATTTTCACCACCCGCTCGGTATTACTCCCAAACGACCAGAAGTATTCAAATCGGGAATACCCCCGAATGGCCATAATAATCAAATCAATGGCTTGTTCTCGTGCATACAGGTCAATTTGTTCATACGGTCTGCCCACGCGCACAACATCCACCACCCGTTGGGTTAACCCCGGCGTTTTAAAACGTTCCAATTCATTTCGGACACGCTCCACAATCTCATCATCCACATCCTTTAACAACAATCGAATATCATCCAACCACTGGAACGATTGGGCATTTTCTTTTTCAATCACATACATTAAATGAACCTCTGCATCAAACAGATTGGCCAGTACTTCTGCATCTTTAACTACTTTTTCGGAGTATTTGGAAAAATCAATCGGTGCCAGAATTTTCTTAATGTCCTTAACGGGATGATCCTTGTGCACTGTAATGACCGGAATGTCCGATAACCGCAATATCTTGTCCAGCACGTCACCAATCAAAAGCCCCGGACTACCAGACCAGCCATGAGTTCCCATAAACATCAAGTCAATCTTGTGCTTTGTGGCATAATCCATAATCGCCGTAGCAGGTCGGGCAGCCCGAATAATATCGTAGTGCACATCCAGACGTTTTTCGGCAATATTGCGTTGATGTGCTTCCATCCACCGGCGAGCTTCCTCTTCTTCCTTTTTGATAATTTCATCGTATTTTTTTACCAACTCGTCATAATTGTGCCGTTCCCCAAACAGCGTATTCACATGCAGCACCGTTAACCGGGCACCAATAGTTTCCGCCCAGAATACCGCATGGTTTAATGCCTGGTCAGCATGGGGGCTAAAATCGACCGGGACTAAAATGGATTGAATATTCATAATCCCCTCCGTATTTTTCTCATTTTTTATATGGTGCCATGAAAAAAAATATCCGTAAAAAATTACGTTGTGGCTTCATTCCGGTTAAATCCTTCTAATACTATTTTTGCCAGAATTCCTTTAGGAAGGGATGCTAAAAATTCCTAAAACCTGAATGCAAGTGTTGATACTATCCAACGAGATAGAAGTTTATTTTTTTAACAATATATTTTTTTGTCAATTAAATACTTGATTTATTCGTTTTTTTATAACATCTTTATACACAATTCTACGTGTTTTATTTACGAGGGATGGGAGTGAAACGAACCCCCACAACCCGTCAACTTTATTTGATTTTTTTTCTTTTTTCACTGTTCACCGGAGTAATATTTAGCATTTTAATTCTCCCGGGGTTCCGGCCATATACCATGCATCCCACCCACCTGAAACGCAACATTCCAAATGCTACGTTGGCATTTCATGATTTTGATAATGACGGATACAGCGAATTGATTTATATCTTTACGGATAATACAAAAAATATGACTAATTTGTTGTTGAACAACTTTCAGGAAGATCCGATTGATCAGTTCAACCTGCGGGGAGAAGTATATTTTAATTCCTCCGCTTTCCGACAATGGATATTCTTTGCAGATTTAAACAATGACAATTGGGATGAAATGCTGGTATTTCATCAAGATGGGGATTCTGTTTTCCTATCGGTTATCGATGTGTTACACAGAGACTATATGGTGGAATCCCAATTTCTTTTACGAAGGGAAGAAAAACGGGGTAAATTCAAAGATTGGATTATTTATTTTAATGATAAAATTGTAGACGATCTGGACGGAGATGGGCAAAAGGAATTGGTTTTTACGATTGTCTCCGGATACGGACAAAAACCCCGTGGAATTTTTCGGTATGATTTTGCGGAGAAACGAATTACCCATGCCTACCATACGAACGCATCCTTTACGGCTATCCATACAGCAGACCTCGATGGAGATAACCGCAAAGAAATTCTGGTTTCCACGTACGCCGGGAAAAATTTTCCTCCGGATTCCGCGTATTCGGATGCCTTTTCCTGGCTGTTTGCATTTGATGATACCTTAAATCTCCTGTTCCCACCCAAAAAATTTGGCGGATTCACTTCAGGTGTAACAGCCTACCACACGCAGTACAGAAATAAAAATTACATCTGGGCTTTAGTTGCTTATGGTGGCTTTTCACATGAACCGGGTAAATCGGTATTAATCGATTTGAACGGGAATATTATTGAACAAAAAGAACTACCTTTCCGTGTTTTCAGCACAACAATTTATAATATTGTGGACAACCAGCCTATTCTATTTGCTTCTGCCGTTAAATATAAAACAATTGCACTTATTCAACCTCTTTTTCAGATACTTCGGGAAAATGAATATGATAAATCGGTCTGGAAAGTGTTGCGCACGGACATTAATAATGATTTAATTCCTGAACTTGTACTTGTTGGTAAATCCGAAATCAGTATTCTAAATAACAATCTGGATTTTATCGGCAAACACCCCATTCCCGAAGAACTTCGACGAACACAATACGCATTCACCATTCGGAAAAATGGCCCTCAACAATATCCGTATTTTGTGGCCTCCGTACCAGAAAAAACGGTTATTCTGGCTATAAAACCCAATATTTTTTATCCGTTACGGCTATTTATCCCTTTTCTTATTGCTTTAGTTACATTTGGTGGTTTGGTCACGTTACATAAATCCGCCAGTTTGTTTTTTATTTATACCGGGTTTTTATTTTCATATTTAAAAAGCACAGTTAACGGGGTTTTATTAGTGGATAACCGAAACCGCATTTTATCCCACAACACTCGGTTTACCACCCTTCTGAATCTGGACACCCCCATTAAAACAAAAATGAAAGTTGAAGAAGCTCTGCATGCCCTTCCGGAATTGCTGTCCCATCTGCGTAAGGTTCAAAAAGACCAGCAGGAAATCCAGACAATGCTTACTATAAAATCCGGTAAAACATACCGGGAGATTAAATTATATATTAAACCGCTGGTTGCTTATTTAAACCTGCCGGTGGGGTATTTAATTGAAATCCAAAACCCCGAAGATACGCTTGGAGAACGCACCCATGTGTGGGCAAAAACCGTCCAAAAACTAGCCCACGATATAAAAGCACCGTTAACCTCAATCCGTGTGGGGTTAAAAACCCTTGAAATTTATATTGATCAGTCCGAACTGCCCAACAAAATGGATGTTATGAAAGATGTTCAAACGTTGCGAACGGAAATTGAACGGGTGCACAATATCACCAAAAATTTTCTCAAATTCGTAAACATGGAAGAACCCAATTTTGCAATAGCCGATATTCATCACATTATTCAACGAAGCATAGAACGGTATCAGGGCTTTTTTAACAATACGGAAGGCATTCAACTGGAAACCCAGTTTGATTCCTCAATATCTCCTTTTTACATGGATTCTCAACAAATGGAAATGGTCTTCAATATTCTGATTGAAAATGCCATTGATGCTATGGGTGGCCAGGGTACCTTATCCATTCAAACCAACAGAATTGATGATATTTTAAAGGACAATTTCCCTCTTTGTGAAATCGAGATTACCGACAGCGGGAAAGGCCTTTCCCCGGAAGAATTGGAAAATATTTTTAATCCGTTCTTTACCACAAAAGAACACGGCACTGGACTGGGATTAACCATTGCCCAAAAAATTATTGAAGACCACCGCGGAACCATTACCGCTTACAGCAAAGAACACATTGGTACTACCTTTCGCATTGTACTTCCCATGCGGAGTTAAACCTGCTTTTACGATAAGAATTAAACGTTCCCCCCAAATCTACCTGCCCCAAATAAAATGGTTGTTATATTCATAGCCCTGGGCTTCTGTATGGGAAATATGCTGGAGCACCTCAAACAGAACAGGAATTTTGCTCAATAATTCGGGTAAGGCCGGAATGGCTTTGGGAAATTCATTGCCCAACGGGCTGTAATCCGTAGCGATGGAGTGTTAAATTTTACCACAATTTGGATAAGATTGTACAGGATCGTCAACATTCATTTGGACGCTTTTTCTCTTAAAAACCGCAGAGGACGCCAAGGGCGCAGAGCAAAAATGAGGAATAAAAACATTGCGTTTTCTATTGTAATTTAAAACAGTGTCCGCTCCTTCAGAGCTTTATTTTTCTGGAGGTTCCTCTTTACCCAGGGCTGCTCGCTGGGCTACTTATGTTTGACCCCTCCGGGGTCTGGCTTTTTGGGAAAAATTGTGGAAAGACAAAATAAAATAATGAGCGCGAAGCGCTCGTACACAGATAGCCTGGGGCAAAGCCCCAGGTAGGGGAGTATCCGGCACAATGTCCAGCCCTGAAGGGGCTCAA
>WGBF01000443.1 GCA_015494485.1 bacterium
ACCGTAGAGGACGCGGGGACCGCCAAGAAAAAAAGAACGGGAATAATGCGTAGCGTTCTTCGCGTACTTGGTGGTTAAACAATTTCCCTAAACTCACCCCCCTAACCCCCTCTCTTTCGCGGAAAGAGAGGGGGAAAGAAAAACCGTCCCGGAGGGACGGGCTGCACTTAGTCCATGGGCTTTAGCCATGAGAATGGTAAAAATCCCCCTACCCAATACATCCCCGCGAGATGATTGAAGAATGCTTTCGGCATTACAGCTGGTACTGCGTGACTGTTCTCTAAACCGTCCCGGCAGGAAAAAGGACACGTCTAAAGATGTTCGTCGTAATCCATTTTTAACCGCTGCAACTGGTAGGGAATTTCAGTAAAAAACTCCGTTCGCGGGTAATTTAAAAACAAGGAAAACAATCCCACGATAAACAGAAAATGTACATACTGAGGCCAGAATGTGATCCAGTAGTGGAGCACGCCCACCAGCACAATTCCGTAAGCCAGTATCCAGAAACGCACCAGTTTATGGAATACAACCGCCAGGTATTCCTGAAGCGCCCTTTCCGCGTCGCCGTTGGTTTCTTTTAACATGGCTTTAAAAAAGTCGTGGCTGAAACGGCGGGAAAACACCTGATTCTTCTGAAAAAAAATGGCAATAGCCAGCACTACCGCCACTGCAAACGTCACATTGCCAAGGATGGTTACCGTCTTAACGGAAAATGGTCGTGGTGTGGGGTGAACGGTCCACAGGTACAGGGCAGTTACGCCATAGGTAACCATTGCCGCTAACGTAAACAATTGCCACTGGTTTCGCGCCTTTTTTACAAAACGGCGGATGGTTGTCTGTAGCGGTTGAATGTCTATCATATATACCCCTTCCCGTTTTTTACCAGGCTCAAAACCCTTTGCACCAACAGGGACGAACCGGTACGTCGCTTCAATAACAAGACAAAGTGTTTGATTTTTATATCTCCTCAAAGTATTTTAATGAGATTTAAAAATAAGGAAGCGCATAATGAAAATCATCCTGAATTTGTTTAAGATTTTATTGATTATTTTGCTGCTGTTTATTCTGACCCAGAACGCCAGCCAGACGGTGGATGTACACATTTTAACGTATCATTTTTACCAGGTAAACCTGTACATCGTCATTATTTTAAGCCTGACCCTGGGGGCAGTGCTGGGGGCGATTTTCTTTGCGTTTTATGCCGTCCAGGCCCAGGGGGAAATCCGGCGCCTCCAGAAACGAAACAAGCAGTTAATTCGGGAACTGGAAAATCTGCGCAATCTGTCCATTGAAGATATTCCCGATGAAGCGGAAGAGGACACCACGCCACAACACGAAAACAAAGAGGGAAGCAGCGGATGAGTCAAGCACCCGGGTACGAAATCTGGTTATTCTTTCTGGTTGTATTAGCCATTGGTGGGGTATTTCTGTATTCGTTACGCCTGAAACAGAAGCAACCGCAACGCGATGCGTACATGGAAGCACTGGAGTTTATTGCCGAAGGCAAAGATGCCAAAGCAATCCAGAAGCTGAAAGAAGCCGTTCGGCAGGATTCCGAAAATGTGCGGGCCTACAAAAAATTGGGGGATTTGCTGCGAAAACGGGGCATGACCAAACACGCCATTCGGATTCACAAGGATTTAACCTTACGGGGATCCTTAACGCCCGAACAACGTCAGGATGTGTATTACAGTTTGTTGCTGGATTACAAACAGGCCGGTGAAGTGGGCCCTGCGATTGACCTGGGGAAAAAATTGCTGGCCATGGGAGGAACAAACAAGCAGGCCATTGCCCAGGAATTAATTACCCTTATGGAAAAAGGCGAGCGGTGGAAGGACGCCCTGGAGCTGTCTGAAAAATATTTCCGGCAGTCCGATGAGCATAAAAAACGCCGGGCGTTGTATCAGGTATTTCTGGGACTGCAACTTCAGGAGCAAGGGAAAGGGAAGGATGCCCGCATTCAGTTTAAAGAAGGTTTAAAATCCGATCCCCATTGTGCTGCTGCGTATTATTACATCGGAAAATCCTATGTGTTGGAAGACCGCCTGGAGGATGCCATAAAGGTGTGGACCGACTTGTGTTTTAACATCCCCTCCAGGGCCTATATTGTGTTCCCGGAACTGGAAAAAGCCTGCTTTGATACCGGTGCCTTTACAGAGGTCGAATCCATTTACGGAAGGATGCTGGAAAAGGACCCGACCAACGTTTCGGCTGCGCTGGCCCTGGCAGAAATTTATTTGAAAAAAAGCGAGTACGATGCCGCACTGGATATTTTAAAACGGCTGGAAGAAGAAGTGGGGGAAAATCCTCAGCTGGAAGCATTTGCCACGCGGGTACTGTACAACCGGGGGCAGTATAAAGCAGCCGCCCAAAAAGCAGTGCACTTTCTGGAAAAACAGTTCCATTGGAACCAAAAGCAGTACACCTGCAAACAATGTGGATATAAA
>WGBF01000444.1 GCA_015494485.1 bacterium
ATAATACCGGCGTATTTTTTGATTTCGGGATTATCCCCGATTTTGCGGTCAATCAAATTGGCAAAACCTCCGATGGATACCAGGGGATTGCGGATTTCATGGGCTACTTTGGCGGCCATTTCCCCCAGCGCTGCCAGGCGCTCCGCCCGAATGAGTTTTTTCTGATTTTCTTCCAGCTGCTGGTATGCGCGCTGCAATTCCTGAATCCGTTCTTCCAGCGATTGGTACAGCATGGCATTTTCAATGGCCACACTGGCCTGGTGTGCAAATACCCGGAGTCCCTGAACATCCTCTTCGGCAATTTCCCGGTGGGTGACGCAATTGTCGGCAATTATTAAGCCAATGGGCTCGTTTTTACTGATAATCGGTACCACCACAAAATCATCGGTGTTTAGTAATTGCTGTAGGGTAGTATTGCCAATGCGGGTGCTCAGTTTCAATGAGGTAATAATTTCCCCGTTTTCCACGCGGTACACCTGGCGCGAATTCAATGTTTGCACCAGAAGATGATCCACTTCCGACAGCGGAACCCGAATGTGTTTGATAAGCGAATTGACCTTGAATTCTTTCTGGCTGAGTTCCGAACGGTAAATGGCCACAATGTCCTTTAACGACCGGTAATTATCCTGCAATTTTTCCCAGATAAAATGCGCTTCTTCTTTGTCCGAAGGCCCTACGCCCAGATGGCCTTTCAGTACCTTATTGTCTTTGTCTTTTAATACTGCAATGGCCCGGTTAAACCGCAGTCCTTCCCCGGATGTAATGGCGATGAGTATTCCCCACAAAATTTCATCCATTTCATGGGCCGCGTGCAGTATTTCATTCAACTCATTGAGCTTGCTTAATTCCAGCACTGACCGGCGCAGTTCCAGTTCCAGCTGCTTGCGGGGGGTAATGTCCTTAATAATTTCCGAACGCCCAATGATGTTTCCGTTTAAATCGCGAATAATGGTTGTGGTTAAATCAACGTAAATCATTTCCCCGGTATGGGTTAGCCGCTGGGTCTCATAATGGGTGATGGTGCCCTCTTTTTCCAGTTCATGCTTAATAAAGAAGAGTTCACCAACTTCCATTAATTCCTGAGGGATAATTTTAACAATGGACTGGCCAATCATTTCTTCTGCGGAGAAGCCGAACAGCTTTTCGGCGCCTTTATTCCATTTAACGATGCGGTCTTCATTGTCCAGAAAGATGATGGCATCGGATGACGAATTGAAAATGGCTTCAATTAAATGCAGGTGCTCCGAATTTTGCTGTCGGGCATACCAGTTTTCGGTAATATCCAGAATCATTCGGAAGAACAACGGTTGTTTCCCGGTTTGAAGCGGGATAGTAAAGGATTCGTACATCTGGGTAATGCTGGAATTTGATTGAATTTTTAAGAGATGCCGTGAGGGTGTTTTCTGAACCTCTTTGGGAAAGGGGCAATCCTTGCAGGGAGCCTCCAGATTCCACAGTGCCTGATAGCATTTGGTTTTTTCCGGCTGGAATTTGGGGAACCACTTGCCAGCATTGGGGGAAATCCACTTGAGGTTGTATTGATTGTCCGCAATGTAAAAAACAGCAGGGAGATGTTTCCAGATAACATCCAGTTCACGGAGCGCTGCAATAATGTCTTTTAAGTGCGCCGTAGCCATAACTCCACTTTTGTTAAAATTTTAAGTGTCAAATCGCGAAAAAGCAAGAAAACTATTTTGCCCCCTGACGGACGGAATACCGTCGGTTTTTCCAGGTTGCGGTTTGTTTAAAGGGAACCACCAGCGCCAGGATGGGCAGGTAAATGGTAATTGCCAGTTCGAAAGCCAACCAGTGACGAAGCTGAAAGCGCGCATGCAGTTTTCGGAAAATAGCGGTAAGAAAAAGCAAATCGGCCAGCATAATAAAGCCTGAAATTCCCAGTGCCACCGGCAACGAAGCCAGAGCAATTCCGGGCCAGAAAAGCACCCTGGGAAGAATACCCGGCAAAAGCACCAGCCAGATCCAGGGCGGTGCTACCTGTTTGCCGCCCACGGCCCACCGAAGGCGTTGTTGAAAAAACGCCCGGAGTGTGGCAGCCGGCGTACTGGTAACCATTGTTTCTTGAATTAAAGGAAAACGAATGGCAAACGAACGATGCCGACGGAAAGCGTGCAACAGGGCGGCATCTTCCACAATGGACATCCCCAGCGCCTGAAATCCCCCCACGGCCTGGTAGGCCCGTCGCCGGAATGCCATGTTGTTACCAAGAATGCTGAGGGGCAGCCCTGCATGCGCAAAAGCGGACGCTACACCCAGGAGGTACAACAAATCCAGGCGCTGAAACGCCGCAAGCAGGTCTTTTCTGCGAATTTTATTCGCCCCTCCCACCAGCGCCACGTTGGGGTCGGCAAAAAATTGAGCCGTGTGCTGAATCCAGCCCGGAGGCACCTGGCAATCCGCGTCGGTGGTGAGAATAATTTCGCCATGGCTGCGTTCAATGCCCTGTGCCAGGGCGTTCATTTTGCCCTTCAGGCCAGGCAGTTCTTCCGTAATGCGGAGGTAATGCACATGGGGGCGCTGGAGGGCAAATTCCTGTGCCAGGGCAGGGGTGTCGTCTTCTGACATGTCATCCAGCAACCAGATTTCCAGCTTTTCCACGGGGTAATCAAGCTGGTCCAGCGAAGCAAACAGTGCGGGCAAATTGGCCGCTTCATTCCGCATGGCAATAAGTACCGTGCAGGACGGCTGAACAGGCGTTTTCGGCAGGGGGTGCTTCAAAAAGCGAATGAGGACTATTAAAATTACCCCATACGTGAGGGAACTAAGCAGCCACAATGTAATCATAAAAGGGATACCGTTTTCAATTTCCAGTAGCATAATTTATTGAAAAAATGTAAACTAAGCATCCAAATAAAAACAGCAAGCGGAAAGAGACCAAAAATGAAACGATTTGTGTTTATTCTTGTGCTCATCAGTCTGGGGGCATTATCCTGCGGGAAGCATAGCGTGGTGCGGAAATATTATGTGCTGGAGATTCCAATGGTTTCCGATACCACCGGGGTGTTTCAACTTATTAATGAAGATGCGACCCTGGAAGTGGCTCCGGCCATTATTTCTCCCCCGTTTGCGGACCGGCGCATTGCCATCCGGATTCGGGATCACGAATTGACGTATTTTTTAAGCCATCTGTGGGCAACCACCCCCCGGGATGCTATCACCAATTTGCTGGAAACGTATTTTCAACGAAGCGGACTATTTTTAACCGTTAGCAGCAAGGGATGGAAAATTTTACCCCGGTACGAATTAACAACCTTTGTTCACCAGCTGGAAGTGGTGCAAAACCGAAAGCGGTTTGTGGCGCATTTGCAAATGGAATGGTTTCTGCGGGACACCAAATTGAATAAAGTGGTTGTTTACCACAATTTTGACCGCTACGAAATTATTCCCCAAAAGGATTTGAACCTGTTTGCACGAACCATCAGCAACATGTTACACACGGAACTGAAAGCATTTTCTACCAAAATTGCCCAGAAGCTGCGAAACAGGGAGGCTGCTGACCGGCCGTGAACGACAAGACTGCCCATGATGAACTGCCTGTCCGTTACGCGCTGGAGCGGGATGAGTTAATTCTGGAAGGGGAGTGGACAATCCGCAACGTGGACCGGCTGTTGCCCCGCTTAATGAAGGCGCTTCGGCATTATCCCCGCAAATTTTTGACCATTAACCTGGCTGCCGTGCGCCGCATGGACAGTGCCGGTGTAATGGTACTGGAGCATATCCACACGTTTTGCGAAAGCCGTGGCATTAAGGTGAAGCTGGAGGCAATCCCGCCGGCAATTCAAACGGTACTGGAAAATTTTTCCGGCGCTAAGTTGCCGCCCCGGCCGGCCATTCAACCGGAAAGCGCGCTGGAACGATTTGGTGGCGTAATTTACCAGGTGCTGTATGTGGACCTGGTACGCTTCCTGACCATGATGGTGGATTTAATTTATTTTGGCGTGGTGGACCTTGTCCAGCGGCGTGCCCACCGTGCAGGGGAGTTTGTGCGGCAGGCGCTCTACATCGGGGTTAATGCGGTAC
>WGBF01000445.1 GCA_015494485.1 bacterium
GTCAACGCCCGTCAATTGTTTCTGTCTAAGTTGCGCGGTGTTACGGACCCGGAACAGAAACGGAAAATCATCGGCAATACCTTCATCGACGTATTTGAAGCGGAAGCCCAAAAAAGCGGTCCGTTCGACTTTTTAGCCCAGGGCACGCTGTATCCGGACGTGATTGAAAGCGTATCGTTCAAGGGCCCGTCGGAAACCATCAAAACGCACCACAACGTGGGTGGGCTTCCGGAAAAGATGAATTTTCAACTCATTGAACCCCTGCGGGAATTGTTCAAAGATGAAGTGCGGGAAGTGGGGCGCCAGCTGGGTTTGCCGGAAAAAATCATTGGCCGGCATCCCTTTCCGGGTCCGGGGCTGGCCATTCGCATTCTGGGGGAAGTGACCGAAGAACGGCTGAATATTTTGCGCCAGGCGGATGCCATTTACATTCACGAATTGCGCAAAGCCGGGTTGTACGATCAGATCTGGCAGGCGTTTGCGGTCCTGCTGCCGGTAAAAAGTGTGGGGGTAATGGGCGACCAGCGCACCTACGAATACGTATTGGCCCTGCGGGCGGTGGTCAGCGTGGATGGCATGACGGCCGATTGGTTTCACTTCCCATTTGATTTTTTGGCGCAAGTGTCGAATAAAATAATAAATCAGGTGAAGGGAGTAAACCGGGTGGTGTATGATATTAGCTCCAAGCCCCCGGCAACAATAGAATGGGAATAAGAAAGGAGTTCGTATGTGTGGCATTGTTGGATACATCGGTAAACGGGAAGCTTACCCGATTTTAATCAACGGGCTGAAACGCCTGGAATATCGGGGATACGATTCCGCCGGTATTGCTTTGCTGGAAGACGGCCACATTCGCGTGGAAAAGCAGGTGGGAAAAATTTCCGCCCTGGAGTCCATTATCCAACCGGAACAGTTTACCGGCACAACCGGCATTGCCCACACCCGCTGGGCCACCCACGGGGAACCCAATCGGGAAAATGCCCACCCCCACAGCGACTGCAAGGGGGATATTGTTCTGGTACACAACGGCATTATTGAAAATTACCAGAGCCTGCGGCAAATGCTGATGGAAAAGGGGCATCATTTTAAAACCGAAACGGACACCGAAATCATCGCGCACCTGATTGAGGAATTGTACCAGAACGGCACCTCATTCGAAGAAGCATTTCTGGGCGCTTTGCAACAGGTGGAAGGCACCTACGGCCTGGCCCTCATTACCCGGCACGAACCAGACCGCATTTATGCCGCCCGTAAAGGTAGCCCGCTGGTGGTGGGTATTGGCGACGGGGAATACTTTCTGGGATCCGATGCCGCCGCCCTTATTGCCCACACCCGGGACGTCTTCTACCTGGAAGATGGCGAAATTGCCATTATCAGCCGGGACGGCTTCATTACCAAAACCATTAAAAATGAAGTCGTTGAAAAGAAAATTGAGCGGATTACCTTTGACCTGGAACGGATTGAAAAGGCCGGGTATCCGCATTTCATGCTAAAAGAAATTTACGAACAGCCGCGCACCGTAGCGGACTGCATGCGGGGCCGTCTGTTGCCGGATGAAGGGGTCACCAAATTGGGCGGATTAACCAACATTCTCCACAACGTGATGCGCGCCCGTAAAATTTTCATTACCGCCTGCGGCACCTCCTACCATGCGGGATTGATTGGGGAATACATGATTGAAGAACACTGCCGCGTTCCCGTGGAAGTGGAATACGCCTCCGAATTCCGCTACCGGGATCCCATTATTCAGGATGATAACCTGGTGATTGTCATCAGCCAATCCGGTGAAACCGCCGATACCCTGGCCGCCCTCCGGGAAGCCAAACGCAAGGGCGCCACGGTAATGGGGATTGTCAACGTGGTGGGATCCACCATTGCCCGCGAAACCCACGGCGGGGTGTACATTCACGCCGGACCGGAAATCGGGGTTGCCTCCACCAAAGCATTTACCAGCCAGGTCACCGCACTGGCCCTGCTAACCGTGATGCTGGCCCGTGCCAAAACCATGAGTGCGGAAGAAGGTCGGCGCGTGGTAAAAGAACTGGAAGCCTTACCGCAGAAGGTGGAACAGGCGTTACACTCCGACGATGTGGTTAAAGAAATTGCAGCGCAGTTTAAGGACCACCGCAACTTCCTCTACCTGGGACGGGGGTACAACTACCCGGTAGCACTGGAAGGGGCGTTAAAATTAAAAGAAATTTCCTACATCCATGCCGAAGGCTACCCGGCAGCGGAAATGAAACACGGGCCCATTGCCCTGATTGATGAAGACATGCCGGTGGTCGTTATTGCCACGCGGGACAGCACTTATGACAAGATTGTCAGCAACATTCAGGAAGTCAAAGCCCGGCGGGGACGGGTTATTGCGGTGGTATCCGAAGGCGACCACGAGCTGGACAACCTGGTGGATTACACCATTCCCGTGCCCACCACGCTGGACTTCCTGCAACCCATCGTGACCATCATTCCCCTGCAGTTGCTGGCGTATCACATCGCGGTTATGCGCGGCTGCGATGTGGACCAGCCCCGTAACCTGGCCAAAAGCGTCACGGTGGAGTAGTGGTGTGTTGTGGTAAGGAGGAGTAGAGCTGAGGGGATTATTTACATTTTAACGACCAAGTTCACATACCGCTGTGAAACACCGGCAGAACAATGGTAAAGTGAACCCAATTGTTGTGCCTTTCTTATTTCTTTGCTTTTAATATCTTGTCATAATCAGAATGCGATCCTATCCAGAATCAGATTATTTCATTGTTTCGCAGCACGCCCAATGCCCGATAGTCTTTTGATATGCGAACGGCATAGACAGGACGTTTAGAATGAACCCTTTTGAAACGTAGACTTGGGTGATAGGGGTCTTTTTCAAAATGGCGATACGCTTCTTTCGCTTGCTTTTGGATCTCCTTTGGTAATTGAGCCAGGAGTTTACGAAACTGTTCTGTTGTATGGGATATCACAGATTATCAACATCCAATGGTTTTGTCTTACCTTTTGCATGTTCCATAAGAGCTTCATCTGCAAGTTTATCTAATACATCTTCTGAATCAGCAAATAATTTTTCCCATTTTTTTTCAGATATAATTTCATCGATCAACCAGCGCGCAAGAGCATTTTGTTCGAATTCTGGTAATTTCGATGCTTCTTCAAACGCTTTTTCAAGTAATTTTGTCATAATCAATCTCCTAATTTTTTAACATAACGACTAAGCTCTGCCGTAGCGGCGCGCCAGCGCCGACGTCGGCAGGAGCGCATTGTTAGGCAACGAGTGTTTGGTAAGAACTCTATCTCTATCCATACGGCTTTCGACCCGGATTGGGCCTTTGGTGGAAACCCCACCACTTCTTCGGGTACAAGCCAAACAATTCAATATCCCCATACGCATCCAACCCTGAATAGTCGGCCAACCAAATTTCGCAGAAACCATGGTTTTTGAAGTCTTCTTCTAGTCCTTCAAGAGCAACATGGATGATGTCCAACGCTCCATCGACAAGCTGAAGCACAAGAATCGTTTCTTTAACTCGCACCGCATAGCGAGAGGTACGAGCCCCTTCTTTCTTCTCGATCAAATGGTATATGTACTCTTGCGCTTCATAGGGATCGATATGCTCCTTTTGGTCTAGAATGTTTTCCCAGAATATATCACGTGGCTCACGTGTAACTTTTGTCAGTTCAATTCCGACTTCAGTACCGTCAGAACGCTCACAAATGAAGTCCGGGTTTTCGCCAGCCTCGATTACTGAAAGCAACTCGCCTGTTACGATTCTATATGCATCTAAAAAAGGTTCGAGCTCAATTCGCTCTACTTCTTTTTTTCCTATTTCTTGGTCGCACATATTCGGCACCGCATGTGTTCGTTGCCTAACGGCCTGCGCATCACCAGTTTTGCCACGATCAAAAAAATGTCAAAATGCCGATTCACCGTCCGCGTGGCAAATTTTGGTGCATATGCTTATTATTTGTTTTTTATTTTACTTCAATTATATCTGCAACATAAATTTTTGATTTTTTTGTTTTTGAAC
>WGBF01000446.1 GCA_015494485.1 bacterium
GTGGCCATGTCGTTACGGACATTAATACGAACAATGTGAGGAAACACTTCCTGTACCTTGGGCAGATATTTCTCCTGAGTGCGACAGGCACTACAGGAGGGACTGTAAAAATAGGCAATTACGGTGGGATGCTTTCGAATGGCCGTACCCAGCTTCCCGCCTACTTCTGGAATGGGCTTACCCCTTAGCCGCCTTCCACGAAATTTGATAACAAACTGCATTCCAAATAAAAACAAAAAGAACGCCAGAATGGCAATAAAAAACGCTTCCATTACTGCTCCTGTTTTTTACGCCAGATGCGCGAATCCCACCCAACAATGACGCCGGTAAAAAAGCCGTAGCCGGTCATAATATACGGATTACTGCTTAACGGGCAGGTACCGGTGCGGCACCCAATAAAATAGTAGTATGCAAACCCCAGTGCCGCTCCGGCTATCCCGAAAAGAATCATTTTAATCAACGGTTTTTTCATGAATCCGCTTTTTCTTTCTTTGTTTCGTGAACAATTTTGTTTAATTCAACGATTATTTCATCCAGATTCTCAATGCCCTTTTCTTCGGCATTTTCTTCCAGCGTTCCCCAAACCGGTTCACCGCAGGCAATGCACTTAATTCCATATTCCATCAATGGCCGTACCAGTTCGGGGTATTTCTCCACAATTTCTTCAATGGTGGTGTCCCGTTTGATTTTAAATTCCAGTTCCATATTCAATGCCTCCCTAAATGTGTGGCTTCCCTTTTTATTTTTCTACGGGTAAGCCGGCAGCATTCCAGGCACGCATCCCGCCCTGCACGTTGAACAGGCTATCCAGACCCATCTCTGCCAGGGTACGGGCAGCCATGCCACTGCGATTCCCGCTGCGGCATACCAGCACAATCTTTTTATTTTGCTCACGGAGTTTCTTGGCTTCATTCGCCCATTGGTCAATGGTTTGAACCGGCCGCAATATAGCACCGGGGATGTGGCCCAGTTCACCGGTAAATTCCCCGGGCGTGCGCACGTCAATAACCACAACGTTGGAATCATTCTTAATCTTATTAAATGCCGTTTTCACATCAATGTTGACGAAACTGCCCTTTTTGGAAACTTCCTGCCGGGCTTTATCCTGCACCTGCTGGCTTTTGGTTTCCGTCTGGCAACCCAGAAATCCAGCGGCTAATGCGATGACCACCAAATTTATGATAAACAGATATTTCTTCATGCTATCCTCCAATTTGTTTTTTGTTTAACTACCCCTTTAGAATCCAAAACACAGCGAAAGTTACGAAGATTTTAATTTAATAGCTGCAATTCATTTCCAGATGGTATTTTTTATTTTTCAGTCAAAACGCGACGGACTGTTCCAGTAAAATTGGGTAATCCCGGAAACGGTGGCAATCCACAAATAATCGCCGTTAATCAGCACAAAACGGCATCGGTTATCCAACAAGCCGTCTTCGGTGGTAAACAGCCGCCAGTACTGGTTTTTGCGGTCAAATTTTAACAAACCGCTATCGGTAGCAATCCACACGGCAGCGCTGTCTACTTTCAAATCCCATATTCGTCCCAGACCTTCTGTTTCCAGCTGGGGGTAACTTTCCCACCGGTTGCGCCGCAAATCATATTGCATAACGCCGCGGGAAGTGGCAAACCACATTTCCTGCTCATAATACCCAACGGCGGTAATAAAGTAATCCGATAGGGCTGCCTCCGTTTTTACATGCTGCCATTTTCCGGTATCGGGAAAGCGACGGTAAATGCCGGTAAGTGCGGCTACCCAGAGGGTATCCTGTTGCATTGCCATCCGGTATATCGGAATTTGATCCAGTTTTTTATAGCGGATTTTCCGAACGCGCCCGGTGCGACGGTCAATGGTGTTTAATCCTTCATCCGTTGCCACCCACACCACATCCCGGTGAACCAGGACGTCGTTCACCAGATTGCTGTACAGCCCCTGCTTTACGTAGTAGGTTTTCCACGAATTTTTCCGGATGTTATATCGGGCAACGCCGTAATCCGTACCAAACCATATTTCATCACGGGTGGTGTCCATGGAAGTTACCTGGTCGGAATACAGACGGGAAATGAAACGGGCATCATAATATTGCCAGCCGCCATCGGTGTTGCGCCAGCGGGTAATGCCTTTTTGAATATT
>WGBF01000447.1 GCA_015494485.1 bacterium
CACATCCGGTTCATGGAGACCCACCAACAGCAGGACCTGCACCGCCTGTTTCAGCGCTGGATTGGGACCTATCGGGTAAATCGGGAAACGACCCTGCGGTTTTTAGCCGTAGAACACGGATTCATGGTACTCACCAATCGCCGCACCATTGAAATGGTGCTTCCAATTGGCGAAAATCAATTTGTGGAACGCAACGGGCGGGCGTACTACCGGTTTGAGTCTTCCGGGGACAACCAAATTGTCCTCATTAAAACCGATGCCTCCGGCCGCGAACTGCTTCGTGGGCGCCGGGAGTAAAACCCCACCGTATCGGCAAAACAAATTGGGTTCATGTGATGTGAATCGCCATATTTCCCCCCGGATTGGCGAACTTTCTCCGTGCTTAGCCGTTTGATGAATATCAGACCAAAGGGAGACGATAACCATGCAGATCAAGCATATTCTGGCCTTTACGGCATTTGCACTGCTATTTAGTTGCCAGCTGAACAACCAACCCGTGGAAACCAATTCTGGGGATAACCTGACAGCCCGAACCCTGGCCGACGTGTACAACGTGCAATGGACGTTAACCAACGCCACGACCGACACCGGTGCCATTTCCCTTACAAATCTGGGGCCGTTTGTCCTGATGCTTTCCACAAATGATTCCGCATTTGGTAAAGCGGGCTGTAATTTTTACTATGGAAACTATTCCTTTGATGGCGTGCAGGTAACTATTTCCATCTTCGGGCAAACCGAAATGGGCTGCAGCAAACCGTACCTTCCACCATTACAAACTCTGGATGGTACCTGGACGTACATTCTGGGCGATACCACCCTGGTTCTCAACCGCGACAATGAATCCCGCACCTTTGTTAGTCATTACACACTGCCATTAACCAACTTCCCTGTGGTGGGTGCCACCTGGGTCCTTACAGAGAGCAATCATCCCCGGTTTGATGAAGTACGCAATGCCACCCAATTCCGGTTGCAGATTGCCCAAGACCGGCGCATGGAAATACGGTGGGCCAGTGTGACAAACGCCACCGACACCAATCGCGTTACTGGCTACTTCAATCGCGGCGAAAACAACGGCGCCTTTGTGCACTGGTGGCGCTGGTATTACACCGGAAGCTGGAGCCCGGTTAATCCCCCGGCGGACATGGACCTTGTAGGTACCCTGGAAGACGTGCGTCATTACACATTTAACAGCGACAATACGATTATGGAACTGCTTACAGACGGAGACATTTATTTTCGATTTCAAAAACAATAGCGCTGGTAATACCTTTTTCCCTGAACCGCCTTCTTAAATCCCGTTGTGGGTGATAGCAGAATAGAGAACACCGCTTCCGGAGCGGTCCAGAGGCTGCCGGTGTTCATTGGCTTCGATTCGGGCTCTCCCTGTTTTTACCACGGTTTTCACGCTCCCCAGGGTATTTTCATTGAAAATTTTAAACAAAATAAAAAAGCATGGGGAATCTGGCCATTTTGTGCCTACCTTTAGCAGTTATGTATTTTTTCAAACCTTTCATTATTACTCACAGGACGTATTATTATGCTTAATACTCAACGCTTTGCTGACCTGAATTTGTCAGCGGAAATGCTGAAGACCATTCAGCGCAAGGGCTTTGAAGAGCCCACCCCCATTCAGCGGGAAATTATTCCCCTGTTAATGGAAAAAAATCAGGACCTGGTGGGACAGGCCCAGACCGGCACCGGAAAAACCGCTGCTTTTGGTATTCCCATTCTGGAAAAGTTAACCCCTGCCAAAAAGACCGTACAGGCCATTATTTTAACCCCTACCCGGGAATTGGCCATTCAGGTTTCCGAAGAGCTTAATTCGCTCAAGGGGAAAAAACGGCTCAATATTGTGCCCATTTACGGGGGGCAATCCATTCAACTGCAGCTTTCGCACCTGAAAAAGGGAATTGACATTGTTGTCGGAACGCCCGGACGGGTGCTGGACCATCTGTACCGCGGGACGCTGGATTTGAGCCAGGTGCAATTCGTAGTGCTGGACGAAGCGGACGAAATGCTGAACATGGGCTTCATTGAAGACGTGGAACGCATTTTACAGAATACACCGGATGAACGCACCACGCTATTGTTCTCCGCCACCATGCCCCGGGAAATTCTTTCCATTGCCCGGCGCTACATGGGCCGGTACAAAACGGTTTCCGTGGAATCGGAGCAGATGACTACCGACCTGACCGACCAGATGTACTTTGAAGTGACCGAAGGGGACAAGTTCAATGCCCTGTGCCGCATCATTGACATTCAACCCACTTTTTACGGACTGGTATTTTGCCGCACCAAGGTGGATGTGGATAATGTGGCCTCCCATCTGGTGAACCGCGGATATGCTGCAGAAGCACTGCACGGGGACATCTCTCAGGTACAACGGGAAAAAATTCTGCGCAAATTTAAAAACAAGCGCATCAACATTCTGGTGGCTACGGATGTGGCTGCACGGGGTATTGACATTCAGAACTTAACCCATGTGATTAACTACTCCCTTCCCCAGAACCCGGAATCGTATGTGCATCGCATTGGGCGCACCGGGCGCGCCGGGCAAACCGGTACGGCCATCACGTTTGTAACGTATGATGAGTTCCGCAAATTGAAACACATCAAGCGGGTGATTAAAACGGACATTCGGCGGGAATCCATTCCCACAGTGGAACAAATTCTGGAAGCCAAACGCACCCGCATCACCACCACCATTCAGGAAATTGCCAGTAATGGCTTAAAAAGCGATTACCTGGATATGGCCCGGGACCTGCTCTCCGAAACGGAACCGGAAAAAGCCATTGCCGCCGTGCTTCAATATGCGCTGCAGGACAGTTTAAACCCCGAACAGTATTCGCCCATTAAAACCATTAAGATTCGCGATGGCAGTTTAACGCGGCTGTTTATTGCCCGGGGCAAACGGGACAACTTTTCCAAACGCACCCTGGTGGAATTTCTGGAAGAACGCTCCGGTGTGCCGGGCAAAAACATGAATGATGTGGAAGTGTTCGATACGTTTTCCTTTGTAAGCGTGAATGCCACGGATGCGCATCAAATTCTGGCAGCATTCCGGAAAAAACGCAACGGTAAAAGCCCCATGGTGGAAGTAGCGCGCCCGGGCGGGAACAACGGCCGGCGGCGGCGGCGCAAATAGTTGATTCTCTTCAAAATAATGTTTCTACCGAAGAGCGTATTTCAATAAGCAAAAGGCAAGTTCAGCAACTGGATTTGCCTTTTTTATTAGCGGAAGGGGTTTTGCCCCAACACGGAAAACAGAATGGGAATGAGGAATTAGACAGATTGAACGCAGGATCGATTACTCATCTGCGGAAAGCACTGCCAGAAAGGCCTCCTGAGGAATTTCCACCTTCCCCACCTGCTTCATGCGCTTTTTACCTTCCTTTTGCTTTTCCAGCAGTTTGCGCTTACGGGTTACATCCCCGCCGTAACATTTGGCCAGCACGTTCTTCCGCAGGGGCTTTACGGTTTCCCGGGCAATCACCCGGCTGCCAATTGCCGCCTGAATGACCACTTCAAACAACTGGCGGGGTATCAGGCGCCGCAACTTCTGACACAATTTGCGACCGTAGTCGTAAGCGCGGTCCTTGTGCACAATGGTGGACAGGGCATCCAGCACTTCCCCGTTAATTAAAATGTCCAGCTTCACCAAATCGGATTCCTGGTAGCCGTAAAATTCGTAGTCAAAGGATGCGTATCCCCGGGTTACCGATTTCAGCCGGTCAAAGAAGTCAAAAATCACCTCTGCCAGGGGTAACAGATAATGGAGGTCCGCCCGGGTGGGGTCCAGGTAGGTTTGATTTTTCAAAATGCCCCGTTTTTCTGTCACCAGCTTCATGATGTTGCCAATGTACTCCGGCGGCGTAATGATGTGGGCGTCAATATAGGGCTCCTCCAGCTTGGCAATTTTCACCGGTTCCGGTAGATGGGAAGGGTTTTCAATGTACTGCACGGTACCATCGGTGGTGGTTACCCGGTACACCACATTGGGGGTGGTGACAATAATGGTTTGCCCAAACTCCCGCTCCAGCCGTTCCTGAACGATTTCCATGTGCAGCAGCCCCAAAAATCCTACCCGAAAACCAAAGCCCAGCGCGGAGGAGGTTTCCGGTTCGTAATGCAGGGCGGAGTCGTTGAGAGCCAGACGCTCCAGGGCACTGCGCAAATCCTCAAAGTCCTGGCTGTCCACGGGGTAAATTCCGGCATACACCATGGGCTTGACCTGCCGGTACCCCGGTAAAGGCGCTTCCGCCGGTCGCCGGGCATGGGTAACGGTATCCCCCACGCGGATATCCCGCACGTTTTTGGCCCCGGAAATCAGGTACCCCACTTCGCCGGTGGTCAATTTCTTTTTGGGAAATCGCTTAAGCAGCAGCGTGCCTACTTCTTCCACTTCATACTCACTGCCGGTGGCCATGAAGCGAATCTTGTCCCCCTTGCGAATTTCCCCGTTAAATATTCGAATTAGCGCCACCACGCCCCGGTAATTATCAAAACTGGAATCAAAAATCAGCGCCTGCAGAGGGGCTTCCGGGTCGCCTTCCGGCGGGGGAATGCGCTCAATGATGGCCTTCACCACTTCATCTACTCCCTGGCCGGTCTTCGCACTGGTGAGGATGATTTCCTCTTCGTCGCAGCCAATCAATTCAATAATCTGATGCTTAACCGCATCCACCTGCGCGTTGGGGAGGTCAATTTTATTGATGACGGGAATAATCACCAAATCGTTATCAATGGCCTGGTACAAATTGGAAATGGTTTGCGCTTCCACTCCCTGGGCC